>CAYOBS010000268.1:0-5077 GCA_964402305.1 uncultured Planctomycetaceae bacterium
TTTCTTGTCAAAAAAACAAGATGTTACAGGTTTGCAGTGCAGAGAACGCAGAGAAAAGCAAGTTTATATCTCTCTTCCTCTGCGACCTTTGCGCCCTCTGCGCGAGGAGAGTCTTCCCCGCTTGCGAAGAAACTTGCGGTTAGCAGTACAGTGCACTCAGCATGACACCCGAGACGCCAATCGACGACCCGCTGCCACTGTCCCAACCAGTGCCGCCGGAGGTGCGCCTCGACCGCGCGACTGTCGAGCTGTCCGATGGCTACAAAACGCCCGCGCACGTGTACACCGCCCAGGCGGCGCAGCCGCGGCCGCAGCCGCAACGGCAGGATCCCGTGGTCTACCTGCATGGCATCCAGTCGCATCCGGGCTGGTTTTCCGGCTCGGCCGCCTACCTGGCGAGCATGGGCCACCCCGTGCTGCTGCCGACACGCCGCGGAAGCGGCGCCAACAGCGTCGCTCGCGGCGATGCCGCCTCGGCCGAGTTGCTCTGCCAGGACGTGGCGGCCTGCTGCCGGCTGGCGATGGCGATGTTCGACGCCCCGCGAGTGAGGCTGGTGGGCGTAAGCTGGGGCGGCAAGCTTGCGGCCGCGTTTTGCCTGCGCCGATGGCCCGGCGTCGAAGTCGGCTCGCTGACGATGGTCGCACCCGGCATTGTCTCGAAGGTGGATGTCCCGCTCAGTGAGAAACTGGCGATCGCACTTGCCCTGCTG
Source organism: uncultured Planctomycetaceae bacterium (assembly GCA_964402305.1). Lineage (GTDB taxonomy): Bacteria > Planctomycetota > Phycisphaerae > SM23-33 > SM23-33 > JAUWQU01. Next base: position 711 of record CAYOBS010000268.1, read on the forward strand.
GGCCGTCCGTCACCCGGCGCCCCGCGCGGCAGTGCCATGTTCGACGTGCCGCTGAGCGACGTGGAGCTATTCACCGACAACCCGCCCATGCGGGACTACCTCGCCCGCGACCCATACCGCCTGCACCGCGCGACGGCGCGGTTCCTGTTCGCCAGCCGCCGGCTGGACTCGATGCTCCGCGCGGCGTCCGGCCTTGGGACCCCGCGGGTGGCGCTGTCGCTGACCACGACGCTGCTGCTTGCCCGGCGCGACCGCATCGTCGACAACGACGCGACTGGCCGGATCATCGCCCGCCTGACCGCCGGCAAGGCCCACGTCGAACAGTTCGACGCCGCACACACTATCGAGTTCGAACCTGACCCCGCCGCCTTCCACGCCGCCCTGCTTGCCGCAGTGCGACGCCAATAAGCAGGGATGCAGTGGAAGAAACAGACGATTCATCGCAGAGCACGCAGAGACCGCAGAGCAAGAGGCTGTCGCCTTGTGGAGGATCCCCTTCCGGCATGATCTCTCCTCTGCGCTCTCTGCGTGCTCTGCGTTGAACCGCCATTGTCTCCTCCCCTTGCATCTCTGCCCGGATTCACCTGGCCGCGTTGTAGCCGGTGCTTTTCCAGACGACCTTGGCCCCGCCGAGTTTGGTAAGCGACAGCACCAGCGCCCAGATGGCCACGGCGCAGCCGATGGGGTAGGTCCAGAACAACCCAGGCCGGGCGCTGATGAGCTTGTAGAACCGGTAGATCACGCTGAGCTGCATCGCCACGGCCACGAGGCCCGAGATCGCAAGGGCCCGCCACGCCCACGCGGGATGGTCGCCCGCGGCCCAGCCGGCCAGGCCGATGCCGGCGGACAGGTACGGCAGCAGGCCCATCACGGTCACCACGGCCAGCGAGATCACCAGCCGCTTGAGCGTGCCGAACGTGCCGTAGAAGATGCGGCTCCACCCGCGAATGATCTGCCTGAACGAGGTGTACATCCGCACGAGGTAAAGGTTGTCGCCGCGGATGACCCGCAGCCGCAGGCCGGCCTCCTTCACGAGGCGGGCCATGTGCATGTCCTCGTTGAGCCGGTCCTTGACGGCCTCGTGCGTGCCGATGGCATCATATACGCCTCGGCGGATGAGTATGAACGCGCCGTTGGCGTACGCGTTGGGGGCCTTGGGACTGTTGACCTTGTCCGGCGGGAACCAGATCATCATCACTCCGCTGCACACCGGCTGGACCACGTTCTCCCACCAGTTCTTCATCTCCAGCCTCGGCAGCACGCTCAGCAGGTCGGCCCCGCTGTCCATCGCGTACTGCATGGCCACAGACAGCGTCCGCCGCGAGACCTGCCGGCAGTCGGCGTCGATCATGCAGATCCACTCGCCGCCGGTCGTCGCGATGCCCGTCTGCATGGCGTTGTTCTTGCCGCACCACCCGGCTGGAAGGTTTGTAATGTTCACCAGGCTCAGGCGAGGCTCCTCGTCGGCGATGCGCTGTACGATTGCCGCCGTGGCGTCCGTCGAGCGGTCGTTGCAGACGACCATCTCGAAGTTGGGGTAGTCCTGGTCGAGCATTGTTCGCACGCAGGTCTCGATGCACCCGGCCTCGTCCTTGGCGGCCACGAGAACGGAGATTTTCGGCGCTGCCTCGGGTGGCCCGGCGCTTTCGTTCGTGAGCATAATGCCCGTGCGGTGTTCGCGCCAGATCATCAGGTGCCGGCTGAACCAGATCAGGGCGGCCAGCGAGGCCAGTCCCGTAAGCGTTAGGGGCAGGGCGGTCATCAGGCTAGAGGGCTCCAGTTTTGCGGCCGCGGTGTCGCGTCACGGCCTCCGCGAGCACTTCCCGCACAGGCACGTGGTGTGTTTGAGCGGCCCGGCGGCAGTCCTCGAACTCCGGCGTGGCGGTCATTTCCCGCCCGGCGAGCAGGCCGATCTTCACGCGAATTGGCCCGTAGCGCGTCTCGACGGTCTCGAAATGCCTGTCGAGTTTGGTCCGCTCGCAGCTTCGGCGGCGCAGGCCGAAGGTCGTCGTCTCGCTCAGCAGTATCCTGGCGGCCTCGGCCTCGTCGGCCGGGCTGCACAGCGCCGAGACCAGCCAGGCGGGGCGCGATTTCTTCATGATGATCGCACTTGCCCAGGCGTCGAGGCACCCGGCCAGGAGGAGCTTGTCGAGCGTCGAACCGATGACCTCGCCGGTGCAGTCGTCGATGTTGGCGGAGACCTCGACAGCGGCATCGGCCCCGCCGGCGGGGTCAAGCTCGCCGATGAAGACCCGCAGCAGGTTCGGCAGGCGCCCGCCTTCCCGCGTGCCGGCACCCCAGCCGACGGCGGTTACCCGCATCGCGGGGCAAGGGCCGAAGGACTCGGCCAGGGTTGTGAGCACGGCCGCGGCGGTGGGAGTGGTTGCCTCGCCGTCGATGCCGCCCGCGACGGCCACGGCGCCGACGACAAGCTCCGCCGTCGCCGGGGCGGGCACCGGCAGCTCGCCGTGTGTACAGGTTATCGTGCCGCTGCCAAGGGCGATCGGCGAGCAAAGCACGCGGTCGATGCCAAGCTGCTCCATCGCCAGGCACGCTCCCAGGATGTCGACGATGCTGTCAACGGCGCCGACCTCGTGGAAGTGGACCTCCTCAATGGCGATGCCGTGGACCTTGGCCTCGGCCTCGGCCAGGCGGCGGAAGATCGCGCAAGCCCGCTCGGCGGCCCGGTCCGGCAGGGCCGCGGCGCCTATGAGCGAAAGCACGTCGGACAGCCCGCGGTGGCTGTGGCTGTGGCGGTGCTGGTGGTCATGCTCGTCGTCGCCGCCATGGCTCTTGGCGGGCCGGCCATGCTCCTGTACGGAAAAATGCACGCCTCGCAGGCCGCCGCGGCGGACGACCTGGGCTGACAGCTCCAGGCCCTCCATGTTCAGCCGAGCGATGTGCCGGCGGATGGCGTCGAGGTCGGCGCCGGCATCAAGCAGGGCCGCGACAATCATGTCGCCGCCGCTGCCGGCAAAACAGTCGAAATACGCTACGGCCATGTGGGTTCGTCCTGTCTGGTACGCAACTTACGCCAAGACCGTGAGTGTAGGCTCGGCCCCGCGCTAATGCAAGCTGAAGGCCACAAGCATCGCCCAGCGTGTGCGAGAAGATTTCCTGGCAGGAAATCTTCTCGCACACAGAGCGGGAGAAAGTAGTGAGTAGAAAGTAGAAAATGCGGCTGACGCCTGATCGGACAATCCCTTTTGGCCAATTGCGGTGACTTTTCCCGCGGCCTGCCTGCCGGTAGGCAGGTCTACTCTCTACTTTCTACTCTCTGCATGATTCAACATGCTGTCATTGAGAAACTTATACGTTGCCAGGAGATATTCTCGCATACCGCCCGGGCTGGACCGATCTCTGAGAAGCCAAGAGAGCGGGAAAAGTGAAAAATCGGACGCAGAGCGGCCTTTTCTTGCCGCGTAAATCAAGTTCGCTTCCCGCTGCTCCGATAAGAGGTGCGGCGGTTAACGGTGCATGGTTTTGTCGCTCGGCATTTCGGCCTGCGGTCGGCCGGTTCGGAAAGGATTTTGTGATGGTAACTGTTACGGAGAACTGGGTCGAGTTCAAGTTCTACCGTCCCTCAGCTAAGAATGTTGCCTTGGCGGGCGATTTCAACAACTGGCGAGTCGGTGAACTGAGGATGATGCGATCGGAAGACGGCTACTGGCAGGCGAAGATGAAGCTTCCGGCCGGGGAGTTCCGGTTCCGCTATTGTGCCGACGGCGAGTGGTATGCCGATTACGCGGCGTTCGGCGTCGAGCCGGGACGGTTCGGGATGGACAGCATCGTCCGTGTGACTCCCTCGCCGGTCACCGTGTTGCTGAGCCTGGTCAAGCCCGCGGACGGCAAGGCCGGCATCGCGGCCGCCTGAGTCTCAGCAAATCAATATGCATTTTCAAGGCCGACCGGTGAGAAATCTCTCTCCGGCCGGCCTTTTTCATTGGTAGCCGGCGCAGCCCTGCGTAGCCTTAGGCGAAGCAGGGTAGCCGGGAGCCCGGGAAAACAAGCAGCGGAACTCGGAACCTGGAACAGCGGAAGCCCAGGGATAGCAATCCCTGGGAGCCGGGTTCGGCTGTGGGGGCGGTCAGTCGATCAGCGGCTCTTCCGGCTGCACGGCGCTTTCAGCAGCGTTATCGCTGACATCTTCGGCACCGGCCGGCTGGGGCCGGGCCTCGGCTGTGGACTTTCCTTCAGTGACCGCGGGCTGTTCAGTGCCGGCCTCATCGGCCTGCCGGGCCGTGGGGGCGGCGGGCCTTTTGGCATTGGCGTTGGCACTGGCGCCGGCGTCCCGCCCGCCGCGGAGCGATTCGACGTTGGGCAGGTCGTCGATTCCGTTGAGGCCGAAGACCTCCAGGAACTGCCGC
>CAYOBS010000269.1:0-5062 GCA_964402305.1 uncultured Planctomycetaceae bacterium
TAAAAGGCCTGGTCTAAACCCCGCTGCGCGGGGCAAAGCCCCGTAAACGGGGCTAGGAGAAACAAACAGCCAGCTATTTTACAGATGGAATAATGCACTCTAATTCAGTGAAGCCACTTCCTTCTCCCTACTCCCTATCTACTAACTACTACTTCCTTCTTTTTCCTCCAGTTCCTCAATCCGCGCCTGGAGCTTCTCGACCTTGCGGACCAGGTCGCGGATGGTCTTTCGCATCTCCGGCAGCTTGGAGATGGTGACCACTTGCCGCCTCGTGTCAGCCACTGGGGCCGCGGGGCTGCCGAGAACCTGTATGCCCGGCGGAACGTCGTTGGTCACGCCCGACTGGGCCCCCACCTGCACGCCGTCGCCGATGCGGATGTGCCCGACAATCCCGGACTGGGCGGCGAAAATGCAGTAGTTGCCCACCGTCGTTGAGCCGGCGATGCCGGATTGCGAGACCATCAGGCAGTGCTTGCCCATCCGCGTGCCGTGCCCGATGCCGATGAGGTCGGCGAACTTCGTGCCCGCGCCGATCACCGTCGCGCCAAGCGTCGCCCGCTCGATGGCGCAGCAGGCGCCGATCTCCACATCGTCCTCCAGTTCGACCCAGCCGGCCTCGGGAATCTTCTCGTGCCGGCCGTTGTGCGTCGCGTAGCCGAAGCCGTCCTGACCGATCGCCGTGCCGGCGTGGATCCGCACGCGGTCGCCGAGAATGCACCCGTCGTAGATCGTCACCGACGGGAACAGCTCGCAGTTCTGCCCGATCCGCACATCCGCACCGACGTACACGTTGGGGTAGATCGTCGTGCCGTCGCCGACCTTCGCTCGCGGCCCTATGAACACGAAAGGCCCCACCGTCACGTCCTTGCCCAGCTTCGCCGAGGGGTCGATGCACGCGCGAGAGTCGATGCCCTTCAGCGGCGCCGTGCGGAAGCCGTACATGACCACCATCGCCTGGCGGAACGCGTAGTACGAGTCCTGGCAGCGGATGAGCGACTGGCCCGGCCCGGCGTAGTCGGCCGGCACTATCACCGCCGCCGCCTTGGTCTCGCCAACGTGCCGCTCGTACTTGACGTTGCTGAGGAACGTGACCTCGTCAGGCTTGGCTGACTCGATGCTCGCCATGCCGCGGACAACAAGCTCCGCGGGCCCTTGCAGCTTGCCGCCTATCGCCTCGGCGAGTTTTCCCAGTGTGATTTCGATCATGGCAAAAGTAGTTAGTAGTCAGTAGATAGGGAGTAGGAAAGAAGACGCCTCTGCTTCCTGACAACTTCTTTTCCTGCTTCTTTCCTAACTACTACTTCCTAACTACTACTCCCTTTTCTTCTTTCATTTTCCCGTCAGTTTCCCATCCTGGAGGTGCAGGACCCTGTCGGCGGCGGCGGCGATGGCGGCGTCGTGGGTTACCATGACGACGGTCTGGCCGATGTCCCGGCTGGCGGTCTTGAGCACCTGTAGTATCTGTTTTCCGGTCCGGCTGTCGAGGTTGCCGGTCGGCTCGTCGGCCAGGAGGAACTTCGGGCGGTTCATCAGGGCCCTGGCGATTGCCACCCGCTGCCGCTCGCCGCCGGAAAGCTCCTTTGGCCTGTGTTTCATCCGCTCGCCAAGCCCGACGCGCTCGAGCATCTCGATGGCGGCGCGGCGCCGCTCGCCGCGATGGCTGATCCAGCCCAGCAGCGACTCATCCACCTTTGCCGGCAGGAGAGTGTTTTCCAGCACGCTGAGTTCCGGCAGCAGGTGGTAGAACTGGAATACGAATCCCACGTCGCGGCACCGCGTGCGGTTGCGTTTTCGCTGCGGCAGGTGGGCGATGTCAACGCCTTCGAGCTTGATGGCGCCCTTGTCGATGCGGTCCAGCAGGCCGATGAGGTGCAGCAGGGTGCTCTTGCCGCTGCCGGAGGCCCCCACCACGGCGACGAACTCCTTGCACTCGACGGTGAAGCTCACGCCCCGCAGCACGTGCAGGTGCGTCCGCCCGAGCCGGTAGCTCTTGTGCAGGCCCTGGACCTCGATGGCGGGTGCGGCGCTACTCATAGCGAAGCGCCTCCACGGGCTGTCGCATCGCTGCAATCACGGCCGGCAGAAGCGAGCCGAAAACGCCGGCGATTATCGCGCCGCAGACAATCCACACGGCCGTGCCGAAATCGACCTGGTCGGGGATCTTCTCGAACATGAACGTCTCGCGGTTCCAGGGCGTGAAGCCGGTGGTGTTGGCGATCCAGTCGGCGATGGGGTTGATGTTCCAGACGAAGGCGCAGCCGACGACGGTGCCGAGGATCGAGCCGATCATTCCGATGGCGGCCCCGTAGATAAGGAATATGCCCGCCACGCCGAGGTTGGACGCCCCGACCGCCTTGAGCACGCCGATGTCGCGGGTCTTCTGCACCACGATCACGTAGAGGATCACGAAGATCAGCAGTATCGCCACCGTGGAGATGATGCCCAGGATGATGACCATAAGCGTCCGCTGGTTTTCCAGGGAGCTTATCAGAAGGCTCTGGCGCTGGCGCCAGGTCTCGACGGCCACGGATGAGCGGGCGGCGTCGGGGTGCGTTTTCTGGAAGACGGCCCAGACGGAGTCGATCTGCCGGGCGACGTCGTTGACCCTCCTGAGCGACTCCGCCCGCGACAGGCCGGGCGCCTCCCTGAGCTTGACGTGGATCTGCGAGCACCTCGCCGGCTCGACGATCCTGCCGGCGTCCCCGGCCGCACGCTGGGCGCCCATGTTGCACAGTTCCTGGAGCGTGTCGAACGAGACGTAGACGATCTCGCTGTCGATACTGGAGACGTCCGTCGAGCAGTCGTCGATGACGGTGAAGTTCCGCGTCACGGGCGTGATGTCGACGTAGCTGAATTGCCTGCCCAGGGGGATCATCGACAGCGCGATCTGCTGGCCGGCGCCTATGACGCGGATGATCTCGCCCTTGGGCGTGCGGAAGCTCAGCCCCGCGATGCCCAGCCCCAGGATGACCCTGCGGCCGGGCGGGAGGATCATTCGCCGCTCGACGGCGGCCTTCTGGACCTCGAGCAGGTCGCGTTTGGCTTCATCGCCGGCCTTCTCGGCGGCCTGGATCTGCACCTGGAGTTCAGCCACCCGCCTGGCCGTCTGGTTGGCATTGCGGACGTCCTTGACGGCCTGGTCCTGAAAGCCCGTCGCGTTTAAGAGCCTCTCGGCCAGCACCTGGCGGTCGGGCGTCAACTGGCCGCCAAGGGGGGCCTCGGCGATTCTCTTGAGGATCTTGAACGTGCGTTCGTAGTCCTCGCCGAGCCGCCTCAGGATCAGCGGCTCGGGCGGGTCGAAGGTGGGGTTCCGCAGGCCTTGCTGGATGAACAGGCCCTTGGCGAAGTCGCTCACCCGCGCCCGTTCCGGCAGGCGTATGCCCGCCAACTGGACCGTCCGCCTGAAGTCGTTGCCCGGCAGTTGCAGTATGCCGAACGTCAGGATGAACGGGCTGGCGTCCTCGACCTCAGGCACATCCTTCTTTATCTGGGCGATCAGAGCGTCGTACTCGCTCAGGCCGCTCAGCGAGGATGCGGATATGACCACGTCCCCAAAGAGGCCCTTGGCTGCCACCTCGATCTTGTCCACGAAGCCCGACAAGACGCTGACGCAGACGAGCATGAGGAACACGCACAGAGCCACGGCCGCCATGGCGAAATACGCCAAGGCTCTCTTCACGAGGTATTTCAGGCAAAGCGTGAGCTTGTACATTCGTCTCTCGTCCGTGTCCGAACAGCAATTTCAACGCAGAGCACGCAGAGAACGCGGAGGACATACAGGTAGAACCCTTTATCTTCTCTGCGTTCTCTGCGTGCTCTGCGTTGAAATCTTTCTTCCGCTTTTTTACCGCGTCTGTGGCCGCAGCAGCGGGAACAATACCACGTCGCGGATCGACTGGGAATTCGTAAGAAGCATCACGACTCGGTCGATGCCGATGCCAAGCCCGCCCGCCGGCGGCATGCCGTGGCGCAATGCCGTCACGAAGTCATCATCCATCACGCGCATCGTCTCGCCCTCGCCGCGAAGCTGCCCCGCGAAGTTGGCCTCCTGCACGGCCGGGTCGTTGAGTTCGGTGTAGGCATTGGCGATCTCCATGTTGGCGACGAACGCCTCGAACCGCAGCGCGATCGACGGGTCCGTGGGGTCCCGGCGGGTAAGCGGGCACAGCTCGGCCGGGTAGTCCTTCACGAACGTCGGCTGGACCAGGTGCTGCTCGACGGTTGCCTCGAAGACCTCGTTGATGACTACCGCGTCGTCCTTGTTGGACTCCTCGATGCCCAGTCGCCTGGCCTTTTCCCGCACGGCAGGTATGTCCCGCATGGCGACGCCGGCGTGCTCCGCCAGCAGGTCCGCGTACTTGGCGCGGCGCCACGGCACGGTGAAGTCGATCTCGCGGTCGCCGTACGGCAGTTTGCACGAGCCGCAGATTTTTTGTGCAGCCGAGGAGACCAGCATCTCGGTGATCTCCATCATCACCTCGTAGTCGGCGTAGGCCTGGTAGAGTTCCATCATGGTGAACTCTGGGTTGTGGCGCGTGCTGAGGCCTTCGTTGCGGAAGTTGCGGTTGATCTCGAAGACTCGCTCCATCCCGCCGACGAGCAGCCGCTTGAGGTACAGCTCGGGGCTGATCCGCAGGAACAGGTCGCAGTCCAGGGCGTTGTGGTGCGTGACGAACGGCCTGGCCGCGGCGCCGCCGTAGACGGCCTGCATCATCGGCGTCTCGACCTCGACGAACCGCCGGGCCTTGAGAGTCTCGCGGATGTGCTCGATTATCTCGATGCGCTTCTTGAACACAGCCATCGAGTCCGGGTTGGTCATCAGGTCGAGGTATCGCTGGCGGTAGCGGATCTCGGTGTCCTGGAGCCCGTGGAACTTCTCCGGCATGGGGTCCAGGCTTTTGCACAGCAGCGTGAGCTTGTCCGACCAGATGGTGATCTCGCCGGTGCGGCTCTTCTGGAGCAGCCCCGACGTGCCGACAATGTCGCCGAGGTCCAGCAGCCCCGCGAGCTGCCACCCGGCCTCGTCCAGGGCGTTCTTGCGGAAGGCAACCTGCATCTGCCC
>CAYOBS010000270.1:0-5041 GCA_964402305.1 uncultured Planctomycetaceae bacterium
TAGGCGCGTTGGAAGCCCCTGTCGTGATGCCTGCTCGCTGAAGCGAGCAGGCCTCCCGGCTCCCGGCTACTCCCGGCGCGCCGGGACCGGCTACCAATCAGAGCGTCCAGCCTTCGCGGTAAGTCGGCTTCACGTATTGGTTGGCGTCGGGGCAGTTGGTGAACTGCATCTTGGCGGAGTCCCACTGGAGCTTCACGCCGGGCATCTTCAGGGCGATCAGAGGCAAACAGACAACGTGAGGCACTGGGCGTCAAAACTGCCCATGATATGGCCCTTTCTTCACGTCGCTCGGAATCCGGCGTCTGGCGTCACTCTCCAACGATCGACACCTTCACCGGCTTGAGCGACTCGATCTTGATCCACGCGATCAGGTCCGTGCCCTCCAGGCGACGACGATGGCCGACCCTGAACGCCTTGCCTTCCGCCACCGCTTGCCCGTCGAGAGTCAGCCGGGCTTTATGCTCGCCCCAGTCTCTGACAACAATCGCCAGATTGACCACGGGACATTTCTCGCCGGCCTTGATGTCGAACGTCAGATGCTTCGGCTTTCCGTTGCCCGTATGGGTCAGCACGTAGGCACGCTGACTCTTGTCGTAGCCCTCGCTGGTGAATGGTTCGCTGTGCAATTCCAGTTCGGGCGGGCTGTTCCACGACCGGGCCAGAACGGCCAGATGCTTTTGATCGCGATCCGTCATACCATAGAGGTCGCACACCCATTCCTGCACACCCTCGCCCTTGTGACGGACGGGGTAAAGTGTTCCCAGGCAAGCCGAACTGGGTCTGTCCGGCGCCGGGGCCACCCGGCCGTCATTCGGGATCTGGGCCACTGGCCAGTGGTTCCAGTTCGGGATGGTGGAATAGCCTTTGAGGGCGCCAAACCCGAAGGGTTTGAAAAGGGCGCCGTCTTCGCCAATGACGTAGTGCCGGTTCTTCGATTTGAGATTGACGATTTGAATCGGGCCACGGACCACCTGCTCCGCCGGAAGAAGTTTCCCGTAGGCGCTGTCCCAGGAATACGTATTGGTATTGCCCTGCATGTCCATGACGGTAATACCGTTGACCTCCACGTTGTCCTGCGGTTTGGTGCCGGGCTGACAGAGCAATTCCGTCTGCTGGAATTCGTGGATCTTCGGGCCCCAGGCCCGTTGGTAGCGCACGCAGACGCCATCGGGATAGATATAGTAATAATCATCGCCCCAGGGCCCCCATCCCGTCTCAGGGTCCACATTGGCAAGCTCGTATTTCACGTTGGGCAGCGCCGTGCGCCAGTGGACCAGGACCCGCGCCGGGGTGTTCTCGATGATGCGCACGTGACTGAAGCGACACTGTTTGTCCGACATGTGTTCGAAGCAGCCGCCTTTGACGATTTCCGGCCCCTGGTCGCTGACCCAGCGGTCATTCTCCGTGACCCACGCCGGGCAATACCCGGTGCCGCGCCAGAAGACAACCTTCGTCGGCGATTCGTCGAACCGGACAACGATATCCGGATGATCGGATACACGCCAAAGCCGGTCCCACTCCTGGCAATACTTCAGGCGCGTGTAGTAGGCGCCGAAGGCGCCGGGGCCTTCCGGTCCGGAAGGCATCTTGCGGTATTGCAGAGGCTGCGGATTCTCAGGCACAACCGCCTTGAATGCGGCCATGGCTGCCGCGGGGTCAAGAACTTTGGCTTCAAGCTTCACCTCGTCGATCAGACCGTCAAAGACCATGGGTGTGGGAGTATGGCTGACATTCCGTTCCGTCAGGGCCGGCCACTGTTTCGTATGCGACGTGCCGATCCAGAGCTCTTCCCCGGACGGGGTTGGAGTGCCCGTTGCCGCATTCCTTGCGGCGGGCTGCCCATTGATGTAGACGGCCAGGCCGCCAGTGGGGTCATACGTCGCGGCCACATGACTCCATTTCAGCAGTGGGATTGAATCCTCCGAGAGCACCGTGTGCCACTTGCCGTTGATCGCCAGGCCCAGGCCCACTTGGCCGACGTGATTGATGCCGAAAGAGAAACCCTCACGATGATCTTTTTCCCGGTCGACGACGCCGGTCCAGTTCCAGGAGTATTCCTGCGGCGCGATCCAGGCCTGAACAGAAAACCCGTTCCGAATGTCGACCGCCGCGCCGGCTTTGTCCGTGACGCGCGTCGTAAAGCCGTCGAACTTGAGGGCAAAGCCGCGGACGCCCGCGACGCTTGATGCGTACCCCGTGATGCCGGCTCTGCTGCCGCTGACTTCCTCGATCGCAACGATGGTATTGCCGTCGTCGAAAGCCCACCTGGCTGCCGGGCTGACCTCCGCTGCTTCCAGCGTCCCCGTCAGCGCAAGCAAGGCAATGGCGCCCAATTCACACTTCATAGGTCAAAACCTCTTATGGTTCGACGCGATCCTGCGCCGGCTTCCGTAATCAGAGCGTCCAGCCTTCGCGGTAAGTCGGCTTTATGTAGCGGTTGGCGTCGGGGCAGTTGGTGAACTGCATCTTGGCGGAGTCCCACTGGAGCTTCACGCCGGGCATCTTCAGGGCGATTACGCCGACCATGGCAACCTCCGTCAAAGGCCCGCCGTACTCGGCGAAGTCGGACCCGGCCTTGGCGCCCTTGCGGATGGCGTTGAGCCAGTCGGCGTGGTGCCCCTGAACTCGCGGGATGCTTCGCTCGGGCAGCTTGTACGCCCGCATGGCGGTTTCCGGGACCAGCCGCACCCCGCCCGCGCCGTGCGAGCCGTAGCCGATGACACCCTTGTCGCCGAAAACGTACGCGCCGGTCGCGGTCGGCTTGCGGTCCGGTTCGAGCTGGGCCGGGCGGGGCATCTGCTCCGTGCCGCTGTACCAGTGAAGCGCGATCGGCCCGCGCTTGGCATTGCCGGCGAACTCGAACGTGATGTGGTCGCCCTTGGGATACGCGTCGCCCTGCGTCTTGAAATTGTAGTCCTTGGCATCGGCCACGACCGTCTTTGGCGCACCGAGGTCCAAAGCCCAGAAGACCGGGTCGATGATGTGGCACGTCCAGTCGCCGATCGTCCCGTTGCCGTACGGGGTCCAGCCGCGCCACGCGCCCGGCAGGTAGCACGGACTGTACTGCCTGGCCCTTGCCGGGCCCTGCCAGAGGTCCCAGTCGAGCGTCTCGGGGATCGGTGCCGGCTCCCTGATGCGCCCGAGGTTGCCCACGCCGGAATTGACGGCCGAGCATGCGCAGGTGACCGTGTGGACCTTGCCGATGGCGCCGTCCCATATCCACTCGCATAAGGTGCGGATGGAGTCGAACGAATGGCCCTGGTTGCCGAGTTGGGTGACGACCTTGTGCTCCCTGGCCGCCTTCATCAGCTCGCGGACCTCCCACACCGAGTGGGCCAGCGGCTTCTGGCAATAGACGTGCTTGCCGCGCTTGATGGCCGCCATTGCCGCCACGGCGTGCGTGTGGTCGGGAGTGGAGACCGTGACGGCGTCGATCTTGTCAGACATCTCGTCGAACATCTTGCGGAAGTCGCGGTAGAGCTTCGCCTCCGGGTGGTCCTTGATGGACTTTGCCCCGCGTTTGAGGTCAACGTCGCACAGCGCCACGATGTTGTTGCCGCCGGACACGTTGCCGACGTCGCCGCCGCCCATGCCGCCCACGCCGATGCAGGCGATGTTGAGCTTGTCGCTCGGCGCCGTCTTCCCGCTGGCGGCCAGGACATGCCGCGGCACGATCGTGAACGCCGCCACGGCCGCGCCCGCGCCGGTTGCCGCGGCCAGGAACTTGCGCCGATTCATGGTTATCTTTCTGTTCATGGGAGTATCACGTCCTTCTTTCTCTCTGTCGGGGTTACCTTCAAGTCCACCACTTTACCGCCGCGGATCCTGCCTTCAATCACGGTTTGCCCGGGCGCGTGGAGGCGGAAGTCCACGTCCCAATCCTTTGGCCAGGCGGGCATGAGGAATATCTTCTCGCCGTCGGTCTGCATGAGCATTGCCTGGAATGCCTTCATCAGAATTCCGCCGTGGTCCTGGTCCGGCGTCCAGTCGTAGTTTGGGCCCCAGAAGGCCGGGAAACGCTCGTTTCGGTCGTGCGCGCGTGCCCGGGCGACGAGATTCGCGCGGGCCTCGTCGGTGAGGCCCAGGTAGGCCATGAAAACGTCGTCCTGGCGCCAGCCCGATGCGCCGCGATCCGTCCGGTGGTGCAGGGCCTCGATGCCCCAGTCGAGGTTGGGCCGCCCCAGAGCCACAAGGCGGAACGGGAAGACCGCGTATAGCTCGGGGTTCTCGCTGTTGCGCTTGCCATCGAACTTCTCAGCCGGGGCAAGGACGGTCTTTCCATCAATCTGCCTGGTGGGCAGGCCGGGCATCTTGTCGCGCAGGCGCCGCCACAGCGCCCGCTCGGCCGGCGGGGCCGCGGCGTCCGGAAGCGCCAGCAGACGCTCGGTAACGGCGATGCACCCCGCCACCTCGGGCATGGGGTTGGTGCAGTCCCACCACGTCTCCAGGGCTTGCGACGGATGCATGACGAGCTTGCCGGCCCCGTCGGTCTTGTAGTGCTGGTCGAAGAACGTGAGTATCTCGTGGCTAAACGGCACGGCGGTGCGGGCGAGGAACTCGCGGTCCCGCGTGCAGTCATAGTAGTCGAGCATCATCCAGCACAACTCCAGCCCGCCGACCCACTCCCACTTGTGGAAGCCGCTGGCCTGGAGTTTGTCCGCCCGCTGATCCCAAGGCTGCCAGCCATAAGTCTCGCTGAAGACCGGCCCCCAGAAATAGATGCACTCCGGCAGGTACGCCCCGTCGTGGCCGAGATAGAGCTTGGTGCGGAACTTGCTGAGCTCGAGCACCTCGCCGGCATACATTTGCCATAGGGGCTTCATTAGGTCAAAGTCGCCGCTGGTACACATGCCGATGTACGGCAGGCGTGTGTTCTGCCACCAGTATCCGGGGCCCCACCGGCGATAGTCGGGGTCTTTGCCCGCCGGCCTTAGGCCCCCGAGGGGGGCGACGGTGAACAGCGAGCCGTTGAACTTGATGGGATATGCCCCGCGGCCGGCGCAGGCGTTGATGAACCGCTGGAGGTGGTACATCTGGCTGA
>CAYOBS010000271.1:0-2953 GCA_964402305.1 uncultured Planctomycetaceae bacterium
GCTAGTGTACCGTCAACCTTGATTTTGCGGGTGCCGTGGCTGCCGTGTTCAGCGGCGAAGTGGTCGCAAACGCCGCGTCCCCGACACCGGCACCCGTAATTTCGATCTTGACGGAACACTAGCCGTTGCCCCGTGGAAAGGCGCCGGTTGGTTTGGTCGCAACCCCGGCTTTGCGCGGGGCAAGTTACGCACTCGAAATTGGAAAATTGGAGAAGAACAATGTCGACACACCCCGCATCACTCACATTCCCATTGACACTCCAGGCCATCTCATGCGCCATTATTCTGGCGGGCCTGTTCGCCTCAGCCGCGGCGGCCGCTTCCCCGGCCGGGCAACTGCCCGTGCCCGAGCGGGGCTTTGTCAGTTCCGAACCCGCCGAGACGTGGGAGCAGGGGTTGATCAGCGGCAACGGGACCATCGGCGCCAACATCTTGGCCCGCCCGCTTGATGAGACGATCGTGCTGACCCATGAACGGCTGCTCCTGCCGATGGGCAAGCCGGTGGTCCCTCCCGACACGGCCTGGCGGTTGCCCGATATTCGCAAGCTGATCGATCAAGGCCAGTATCACGAGGCGACACGGCTGGCGTTTGATTTATCGGGGCAGGAAAGCTTCATGTACCCCGATCCGTTCGTCCCGGCCTTCGACCTCAACATCAAGATGCAGTCCGAGGGGAAGGTCTCGGATTACATGCGGAGCGTGGATTTCCAGACCGGTGAGGCAACCGTACACTGGGCCGACAGCCGGGGCGCATTCGAGCGCCGGCTGTTCGTCTCGCGAGCGGACAAAGTGGTCGTGCTGTTGATCCGCGGCCCAAAGCCCGGGGCGGTGGACTGCCGGCTGGAGCTTACGCCGTGCCGGCCCAGCGCCAAGCTGGACAGCCGAAAGCTGGGGCGTTCGAACGAGATGTTCGAGAGTCTCATCACAGACGTCAAGACAACGGCCGAGGAGTCCAGGCTGACTTTCAGCAACGGTTTTGCCAAGGCCTACCCCGGCAGCATCCAGGCCCTTCAAGGTGTGGCCCGGGTCGTGGCGACCAACGGCAAGACCTCCACGGAAGGGTCCGCACTGGTCGTCACCGGGGCCGATGAGGTGCTGGTGCTTGTCGATATCAAGCTGCTCCACGAACCTAAGCGGCCGGGCCTGGCGGAAATGACCGAATCCCTGGGCAGAATCCAGGCCGATTACCAGGGCCTGCTTGCTCGCCATCGGCGGATACACGGCGAGATGTTCAACCGGATGCGGCTGGACATCGGCGGCCTGTCCGACCACCAATTGACCACCGAGCAACTCCTTGCCAGATCCACCAACGAGAACCTCTGCAAGGCCCTGATCGAGAAGGAGTTCGACGCGGGCCGGTACAATATCATTTCCAGCACGGGCGAGCTTCCCCCGAAGCTGCAAGGCCTCTGGGCCGGCACCTATGACCCCCCCTGGGCCAGCGATTACACCCACAACGGCAACGTTCCCTCGGCCAGCGCAAGCATGATGATGGGCAACACGCCCGAACTCATGCTGGCCTACACATCGTACATCGAGTCAATCGTCCCGTACCTGCAGGTTAACGCCAAGCACATGTTCGGGGCGCGCGGTGTGGTGCTGCCGAGCCGCTCAACAACCAACGGCTACAACAACGCCCTTGCGCCGGACTTCGCGGGCGGATTCTGGGTGGCCGGGGCGCCATGGGCCGCTCACTTCTTCTATGACTACTATTTGTACACGGGCGATCGCAAGTTCCTCGCCGAGCACGCCCTGCCCTTCATGGAACAGGCGGCCCTGTTCTTCGAGGATTACCTGTACGAGGGCCCGGACGGCAAGTACATCTTCAGCCCCACGACCTCGCCCGAAAACTCGCCGGCCAACACCAAGTGCCAAGGCACGTTCAATGCCACTATGGACGTTGCCGCGGCCAAGGAACTGCTGGGCAACCTGATTGCCGCCTCGGGCGAGCTGGGCGTCAACAAGGCGAAGATCCCCATCTGGCGCGAGATGCTGA
The DNA here is from genome assembly GCA_964402305.1 of uncultured Planctomycetaceae bacterium. Classification (GTDB taxonomy): domain Bacteria; phylum Planctomycetota; class Phycisphaerae; order SM23-33; family SM23-33; genus JAUWQU01. Next base: position 1,997 of record CAYOBS010000271.1, read on the forward strand.
CCAAGATGCCCGACTACATGATCAGCGAAGAAGGCGTCGCCAAGGAATGGCTGACGGCCAAGCTGACGGATAATCTCGACCACCGCCACTCCTCCCAGCTCTACGGGCTCTACGACGGGATGCCGGAGGAGATCGCCCGCGACCCCAGCATCCGGGCCGCCTTCAGGCGCATCATCGAGATCAAGCTCGATAAGCACTGGAAGAAATCGGGCTTCATGTCGTTCGGCGTGGTCCAGCTCGGACAGGCGGCGACCAGCCTGGGCGAGGGCGAATTGGCCTACCGGTGCCTGGTCAATCTGGTCAACCGCTACTGGCTCAGCAACCTGGCCTCGATGCACAATGACCGGGCGCTGTTCAACATGGACATCAGCGGGGGCATGCCAGCGGTGATCATCAAGATGCTTGTGGCGTCGGAGCCCGGCAGGGTCCGACTGCTGCCGGCACTGCCCGCGGCCTGGCCGTCGGGGACGCTCGAAGGCGCTCTGTGCCGCGGCCAGATTGAGATTAAGAGCCTCAAGTGGGACGCCGGGCACATCCGCGTCGCTCTGCTGTCCGGCACGAAGCAGACGATCGTGCTGGAGGCGCCCGCGGGAATCGGGAAAATATCCGTGACCGGGCCCGACGCGTCGATCGACAAGGCCGACCAGGACAGCGCCCGCAAGGTCTCGCTGCCCGCCGGCAGGAGCATCTCGCTCGACATCGTCCTCAAATAACGCGGCGCCCGGTCATAGCTCGCGCCCCGCGTGATGCAGATTGCGGAAGCGGCGGGAGAATGCATGTTTCCTTTATGATACGAAACACGAATGTGGAGAACAACAACATGCCGCGTTTTGAGCCGACGGTCGATTCCCTGATGAACTACCAGTGCCCCGCGTGGTTCAAGGATGCCAAGTTCGGGATCTACATCCACTGGAGCGCGTATTCGGTCGCCGAGGGCGGGGACTGGCTGCCGCGGGA
>CAYOBS010000271.1:3053-5023 GCA_964402305.1 uncultured Planctomycetaceae bacterium
ATCAGCCATTACTACAATCACAACATGAGCGTCCACGGCGGCCGGATGGAAGGCGTGATGTGCATCAAGAACTACCGAATGCACGGCTACTACTTCGACGGCATCGCCACGCTGGATTTCGAATGGGACCAGTCCAAGAACGCCCTCTACGACTACTGGCAGAATGATGCGTCGATCGCCTCCTCGTGGGGCTACTGCGCCGGCCTGACCTACTTCAGCGCGGAGACTCTGATCCACAAGCTTGTCGATGTGGTCAGCAAGAACGGCAACATGCTGCTGAGCGTCCCGCCGCGGGCCAGCGGCGCGCTGGACGACCAGGCCGTGACCGTGCTGGAAGGCATGGGCGACTGGCTGGCCCTCAACGGCGAGGCCATCTACGGGACCGAGCCATGGTGGCCCGCCTACCGCTGCATCCCCGACGGCGTGCGGTTCACCCGCAAGGGCGACACGCTCTACGCCATAATCCTCAAATGGCCGGAGGATGGGAAGCTGCTGCTGCCCGTGCTCGGGACGGATGAGAAAGGCTCGCCGATTGGGCGCATCGAGATGGTCGGCCAGAACGAACCCCCGCGATATGCGCAGGGCGCCGAATCGCTGGTTGTTACCTTGCCGCCCAAAAAACCCGACGGCGTCGCCTGGACGCTCCGGCTGGACATGCCCGAGACTCGGGTAATTTGATCCGGCGCGCGGAAGCAACCCGGGGCCGGGGGGGCGGGCCAAGCGCTATGCCGCCGCGGCTGCATTCGTAGTCGCGCGTGACCGATGGAAAACCCGGAAGCCGCGCCAAACAAGATAATCTCCCGGCCCGTCAGGCAGGCGAAATCGGGCAGGCAGGCGAAATCCGATTGACGATGAGCGACCGCGGCAGGATAATGCGAGCAGCCGGCCAAATGGAAGCCCGCCGCGGCGGGCCAAAGATAGCCGGTTGGGACTTGGGCTGCCAAAGCCGCCCGATGGTCGGGCGGATCAGTTGCCCGGCGGAAGAGGACAAAAGTCCAATTTGCGTGCGATAAACCATTGCTTTAGTAACCATCGTGAGGAACTCCGTGAATATCTGGATCCAGAAGAGCCGGTTAATGCTCAAGGGCGGCCGTCGTGGGTGGCACTGCAACGCTTACCTCGACGGAATCAAGAATGGTCCCAATGACAAGAATGGCTCCAGTGAACGGTTCCCTTCGGGAGGCCGCAATTCCACAAAAAGTCCCCAGAGCATGGCGTATATCCGGCAGATTCAAGCCGGCGATTTTGTGGTGCTGTATCAGGTTGATGACGAATCCATCCATGCGATAAGCCAGGCCGATTCCTGCGGCATGGAGGCCGACAAGGGTTCCAGACAGTACAATTTATTCTATTTTAAGCCGGCAATTGCGGCATTCCGGCTGCAACATCCGCTGACTCTCTCCGAGCTTCGATCCACAGGTTGCGATCCCAAGTGCTTTGGCCCGGGCACTACCGGCCGCATATTCCCGCTGACGACAGAAGAATTCGTTGGAATCATCAAAGCCATGGCACAGTTCAACCCGGACCAGCGTGAGGAACTGTCGGTGTGGATGCGGGAAAGGTCTGCACACGCATGAGGGCCTGTGGACATTCCGCACCGCTCCGCCGTCAAGAACATGGACGCCCGCCGGCGGGTGGCGCTGCTGAAGCGGCGGCGGCACGAACATTTCAAAGTTGCACGAGATATTCTTGCCCTTGTGGGCTTGTCCCCGTAGAATACCGCCGTTATGAACGACCGTTTCCTGATCTTCTAACCTTTTAAGGAGCAGCAGAATGACAAAGAGTGCCAAACCCGCAACGAAGAGTGAGATTCTGTCCGGCATCGCGAAGGCCACGCAGCTTTCCCGCAAGCAGGTGACATCCGTGTTAGATGCCCTTTCCTGCCAGATCAAGGCCGCCGTGGGCAAGAAAGGCCCTGGCGTCTTTGCTTTGCCGGGCCTGCTGAAGATCATGGTCATCCTCAAGCCCGC
>CAYOBS010000272.1:0-5019 GCA_964402305.1 uncultured Planctomycetaceae bacterium
GTATCACCTTGAAAAGGATATACTTAAGCACAGCCAGATAAAAATGTCAGTCACGAACAGCCCGTCATCCGATCGCCCATCGGCGCCCGCGGAAATGCGGCCTTCAGGTCCGGTACGGCCCGGCCGGACAAAAATCCAGTCGCGTCCGCCGAGGCAGGTTGCCCTGATCCTCGAACAGCAGCAGTTCGTTGGTCTGGCCGAGCCAGCAGCGAGGCAAATAGTAGTGCTGCTGCGGACCGACCGTCCAGAACCGCCCGAGGTTGTGGCCGTTGAGGAAGACCTGGCCCTTCTTGGCGCCGGCCACGTGCAGGAACAGCGCGCTGTCGGACGGGGTGTAGTGGAAGCTGGTGGTGTACCATGCCGGCTGATCCTTGCCGACCACCGGGCCGCCTTCAACGGGCATCTGCCAGGGCCGCCACGACACGGCCGCATCGAGCGTCTCCTGCAGACTGTCGAACCGCAGCTTGTCGGCAACGCCCGCCTGCACGTCGCCCCACAGCAGGAGCCGAAACGCGTTCTTGCCCTTGCGCAGCGCAGCCGTCAGCATGAGGTCGCCGAAGTTTGCCCCGCAGCACGGATAGAAGCCCATGACGCGGTCGTTGCACAGCACGGCCGCGTGATGGGGCACGCCCGCAAACGAGAAGTGTATCGGCGCGACCTGGCTGAGGCCAAAGTCAACGTCCAGCGACCATGCGGGCATGTATTCCAGTTCGGGTATCAGGTGCGACATCATCCGCGGCACGACGCGCCGCGGGAACTTGTCCAGGCGCGTGAGGGCGAACTTGCGGATCGGCATCTCCTTGACTTCGCATATCGGGCCCCAAAGGCCCTTGAGCTCTCCGAGCATCAGCCCGCGGCAGTGCCGGCCGAGGTTGTCGGCGAGGATCACCATGGTGTTGGCGCCCTTGACGACCTGCGCGACGATGGGGCTGCGCGGGCGGCCGCCTTGCCGCTCCCAGACGCCCAGCAGCGAGCCGTTGAGGAACAGCGTGGCGCGGTCTTCGCAGTCCGGCAGCATGAGGCTGCGCTTGCGGGCGCGAGGCTCATCCCAGACGAGCCGGTACCACGCGTAGCCCTGGTAGACGCCGAGCTTGTCCAGGTCTACCGGGTGGTTGAGCTTATTCCACTTCATGTCGCCGGCGGACGGCTCGGTGCATACGGCCTGGCGCTTCCATTCCTTGAGCTTCGGCGGCGCGGGCCGAGGCGCGCCGTTGGCGGCCTTGCGATGAGTCGCCTTGCCGTCCGGCGACAGCAGCATGCATTGCTTGGCGCCGGGGGCATGGACGATGTCGTCGAGCGTCTCTCCCACAAATGCCGGGCCGAAGACCAGCGCCCCATCGACGAACCACGTCCGCGAGCCGAGGTCGCTGGAAACCAGAAGCACCAGGAGCCCGTCGTGATCTATCACCAGCGGCTCGTCGCCTTTGGGCACCTTGGCCTGGATCTCCTTGCCGTTGATGCTGATCCTCGCCGCCCAGCCGGCCGGGGCGTGGAAGACGATTATCTTCTCGCCGAACATGCCCAGCGGCGTGAGGTTGGCGTAGTCGAGCTGCTTGTCCGCCGCCAGCGCGAGCTTGTATGGAATGGCCGCGGCGCCAAGCGTGCCCAGCGGCACGGTGAGCCTGGGGCCGTCGGGCAGGCTTACGGTGGCGGTCTGGACGTCGCGGCAGCCGTTGTTCGAGACGATCACCCACGATCCGTTGGGGCCGGACAGGTCCGACACGCTCGGCGAGTCGTGGATGGTCGCCCCCGCCCACGGGCAGCGGCAGCCGGAGAGGAACTGCCCCATGTGGCAAGCCAGCATGTTGACCAGCCTGGTGAAGTAGTACTTCTCGGTAAGCCCGCCGCCCTCGGCGATTGGCGCGTCGAGATCGTAGCTTGTCACCTGGTAGGCCGGCTGCGAATTGCCAAGCCGCCCGGCCCAGAAGCCGAAGTTCGTCCCGCCGTGGTAGATGTGATAGTTGAACTGGCCGCCGCAGCCAAGAACCTCCATCGCGAGCCGGGCAGTCTCGGTCGGCGGGCTTACGCGGTGCTCGCCGCCCCAGACGTCGGGTGAGCCGGTGCGAAGTTCGCTTGCCAGCTTGGGTCCGCCGCTCTGCCTGAGCTGCAAGCGCTTAAGGGCAGGCACGATGTCGCCCTGGCCGGCAACGGTCTCGATGCTCTCGGGCAGCGGCGGGCTGCTCAGGTCGTTGGAGGTGATGATCGGAATGTCGAAGCCGCTTCGCCTGAAGAGCTGGCTGATGAAGCCGAGATAGCTCAGCCGGTCGGGCATGACCGTCTGGTCGTACTCGTTCTCGTTCTGGATGAGGATGATGTTGCCGCCGCGCGTAACTTGCAGCTCCGCCAGCGGAGGGAGAATCTGGCGGAAGTACTTGTCGAAATAGTGCGTGTATGCGCCGGAGTTCGTGCGATAGGTCATGCCGGTTTTGGTCGTCAGCCAGGCGGGCAGGCCGCCGAAGTCCCAGTCGGCGCCGATAAACGGACCCGGGCGAAGGATCACGTAGAGGCCGAGGTCCGCCGCGATGCGGATAAAGTTGCCGATGTCCTTCTCGCCGGTTGTCTCCCAGCGGCCTTCGGCGACCTCATGGTAGTTCCACGCGATGCATGTCGAGATGCAATTAAGCCCGCCGCGCTTGGCTTTGAGCAGCGCATCACGCCATAACGCCGATGGAATGCGAAAGTACTGCACCGACCCGCTGACGAGCCAGATGCGCTGGCCATCGACCAGGATGCTGCGGTCGTCGTATGTGACGTTCGCCATCTTCAAACGTCCTTCTTGCCCCCGGCCGCGATAAATCCTGAAACTGTCATTGACGACAAGTGTAAGCGGTTAAAAGTCATATGTAAAACAAAAAACCTCCCCCCGCCACTAAACTCTTTCCCCAGCCGCTCAGCGGCCTGAACCGGCGCCGACTTGATATGTAACATCTTATCTATAAATATATTATGTCCCTGACTGCCACGGGTTCCGCTCAATCCGCGGAAATATGCACAATGTCTGGGCGGTATCAGCGTAAAGCCTTATTGTGGCGTTACATACCGTCATATTATGCCCGCGGGACGATATAGTTAATCAAAAACGCTTCACGGCGCGACTGCAAATCATGTGCGCGCTTTACTGCCGGCCCGTATGAGCCTATAACGGCTGGCATGAGATACTCCCGTGTCAAGCCTGCAATGTCGGCGGCGTCGTTTGTAACATGCGTTATCCGGTACGTTGTCACCTGTGTTGTAGCATGGTCCGCGCTGGCGATGCGTGCCGCGGCCGGCGACGTTGCGGCCACTGTCGGCGCCGCGGACCTGCCGGATGTGACGCCGCGGCAGGGCGCGGCCCTGGTGGACCTTGCTCGCACGGCGATGATGGACTACCTGCGTGCCCGCACCGCGCCTTCGTTGGTGAAGATCCCGCCGCAGTTGCGCGACCTTGGCCGGCGCCCAGGCGCCGTGGCTGTAACGCTGCGGCGCGGTGGATCAGTCATGGCCGTGGAGGTACACAGCGACGGGGATCTGTGCATGAACCTCATCATCGCGGCATTGCAGGCCATGCGAAGCCCGAAGCTGCCGGATCGCGTGGATGACAAGGTTCTGGCCGGGCTTGTGGTGGAAGTCGAGGTGCTGGGCGAGCCGCGGCCGATCACTGGAGACCAGATCGATCAGGCGGTCGTGCCGGGCCTTACGGGGATTCAGTGCGGCAGCGGCAGTTCGACGGTGCATGTGCTGCCGTCGGCGGCGTACGTGCTGGGCCTTTCGCCGGAGCAGATGCTGCGCGGCGCGAGGCTTCGGCTGCTACGGACGGCGGAGCCGCAATCGCCGGCGGCGGCGGCGGGGGGGCAGCCGGCCGTCTTTGCGGCGCGGCACTACGTGGGCTATCCGGGCTCGCCGGCGGTGGAGCTTTATCGCGGCAAGCTTTCGCCCGCGCCGCCGGAGTTGGACGATAAGGCGGCCCTGGCCGCGGCGACGTCCGTAGGCCGGTATCTCGCGGCCCACCAGGAGGCCGACGGCTGGTTCACCGTCGGCGAGGGCGAGATGACGCTTGTCGACCAGCTCTACGCCACGTGGGCGCTTGGGCGCCTTGCGGCGCGCCAGCCCTCGCCGGCGCTGGCAGAGAGCGTCAAGCGAGCCCTTGCCGCCGCCGGCAGGAAGATCGTCCGCGGCCAGGGCCGGGCCGTTGTGAAAGCCGACTCGCCCGACGAAACGCTCGCCGCCACGGCCCTTCTGGCCCTGGCGCTTGAAACGGACCGGACGAAACAGGCCGTGGAGCTGCGGCGCGAGTTGCTGGCCGGGCTGGCGGAAAGCATGGCCGAGCCGTTAGCGGCGAGCCTTGTCGGGCCGCTTGCGGCGAGCCTTGTCGGGCCGCTTGTGGCGAGCAATGTCGGGCCGACAAGCCAACCGAAGACAGCACCAGCACCAACAACCGCAACCGCGCCGACCAACCCGCCGCGGCAGGTCTCTCGCGGCAGATACATTGCGCTGCTGGCCCTCTCGGCCGAGCCGGCCTATGCCCAGGCAGTGGCGTCGGCCAGGCAGACGCTGCGCAAGGCGCGCCCCGCCAATGCCGAAGCAGCGCTCTGGGCATTCAGAGCCGGCGCGGCCGAGAACTGGCCGCCGGAATTCGGCGAGCCGAACTCGCCAGTCGGCCTGACCCTGCAAGGCCCGGCTGCCCCTGTGGGAAATCGCGGCGGATTCTCTGCCGGCGCCCAGCCGCCCCGCACTGATATCACGGGCCTGGCGGCAGTGTGCATGGAGCAACTACTCGCCCAACAAAAGGGGATTCCGCCGGCGACGGCCGCCGCCCTGGCCCGCCAACTCGCCGAGGCGCGCAGGTTCTGCGCCGACATGATCTACCAGCCGAGGGAAGCATACTTCGCCGCCGACCCGAACACATGGGCGGGCGCAGTCCGCGCCACCCCCGGCAGCGCCGCCGCCACCGCCCCAGCCTGCGCTGCGGCCATCGAGGCGCTTATTCGCGGCTGACCCACGAAGTTGATCCCGACTTCCTGGAATTCGCCCGCCGCGAAG
>CAYOBS010000273.1:0-3093 GCA_964402305.1 uncultured Planctomycetaceae bacterium
GAAGACCTTCCTGAACTGGCCCGGCGTGCTCATAGTGTCGCTATCCATCCGTGCCAGCTTGGCTTGCGGGAATTTACGCACCAGCTCCGCCTCGGTCCGCTGTATGCCCAGGCCAAACAAAAGCAGCTTGCCCGAGCAGGCCGGGCAGTGCTCGGGCAGGGTCGAGCTCGCCTGGCAGTAATGGCACATGCACATATGCGTGGCTTGGTGGAAGATCATCGGCCGGCTGCAATGCTCGCATTCGTACATCCACTTGCAACTCGGGCAAAACACGTAACTTGCGTATCCGCGGCGGTTCATCAGCAATATCGCCTGCTCCCCGCGACCCAGCACCTCAGCCAGGCGGCCAGTCAAGGTCGCCCCGATCAACTCCACCTTGCCGGGCGTGAGCTCCTTGCGCAGGTGGACGATCTGCAACTTGGGCATTGGCAGGCCCTTAACGCGTATGGGCAGGCTCAGCAGATCATACCGCCCGGCCTCGACGTTGTGCATGGATTCCAGGCTGGGCGTGGCCGAGCCCAGGACGATGGGCACATCCGCGAGCTGGGCTCGTTTGACGGCTGTGTCGCGCCCGTGGTACGGCGGGGCAGTGTCCTGCTTGTAGCTGGACTCGTGCTCCTCGTCGACGATGATGAGCCCGAGTTTGCGGGTGGGTGCGAAGACGGCGCTTCTGGGTCCGACGACCACGGCCGCGGCGCCGTCTCGGATCTGCTGGTAGTAGAATGCCCGCTGGGCGTCGGAAAGCCCGCTGTGCAGCACAGCCACTCGCGGCAGCCGGCGGAGCAGTCGCTGGAGCGTCTGTGTTGCCAGGGCGATTTCCGGGACCATGAGGATGGCCTGGCGCGAGGTGGCGATTACCTGTCTGATAGCGCGGACGTAGACCTCGGTTTTTCCGCTGCCGGTCACGCCGTGCAGAAGCGTGACGGAGAACCCGCCGGCGTCGATCTTTGCCGACAGGGCCGACAGGGCGGCCTGCTGGTCGGCGTTCAGTTCGAACGGGTCGGCCTCGGCGGCATCGGTCAGTTCGGGCAGCTCGACGGGGCGGTTCTCGACGCGGATGAGCTTTCGCCGGGCCAGGCGGTGGATGCTGTCGCGCGAGCAGCCGCTGGCGTGCATGAGGGCCTCGACGGCGACCGGCTCGACCCCTTGCTTTCGGGCTTCGTAGAGCTCGTCCAGGACGCGTTTCTGGCGCGCGCCCAGCGTGGCGGGCCAGTCGGCGTGGTGGCTCTGGAGCTGCGCGACGGCCTCGCACCTGGCGGCGTGGCGGCCCACGGCAGAGGGGATCATCGCGGCCAGGGACATGCCAGGCGGCGTGAGGTAGTAGCCGCTGATCCACTGGCCGAGCCTCCAGAGCACATCGTCGAACTGCGGCTGGGCATCCAGGACTTCGCTGACGGCCTTGAGCTCGTGAGTGCCCGGCCGGCGCGCCAAATCGACGACGAACGCCAGCGTCTTGCGGTTGCCGCGCCCGAACGCGGCGCGGACGCGCTGGCCCAGAGCGGGTGCCGGCAGCGACGCCGGCCAGAGGTAATCGAACGAGCGCCACAGGTTGGCGTTGACGGCCAGGCCGACCACGCGGTCGCCTGGCGCGTGTACGACAGCCTTGCCGTCAGGAGCGCCGCCGGCATCGGCGCCCTTGCCGTCAGGAGCGCCGCCGCCGTTGCCGCCGCGCGGGGCCTTGGGGGCGTCGGGTTGGTCTTCAAAGAGCTTGGCCACAGACGGCATCGTACAGCACCATGCTGCCCAGTAAAACACCTCTCCCTTCGGGACCCAGGGCAATCGCATCTGACATGTCGCGGCTCCTTGCATCAAAAGGTTAAGATTGTTGGTGGGCCGGCGGGTGTACAATTACCTGGAGATGAAATTACGCCGGAAAGGACTCTGCCATGATTAACAAATCCGGTTTTATGCGAACACTGGGGCTTCTCGTGCTGGTCTCGGCGATGGCCGGCTGCGACGAGGTAAAGTTGGAAGTCCAGCGGTACCCGGTCTTCTACGACCCGGCCATCAGGACGGTGGCGGTGCTGCCCTTCGACAACCAGACGCTCCATCCGATGGCGGGGGCTTTCCTGGCCGACCGCCTGGCCGAGCAGTTGAAGGCCAATGGGACGTACAAGGTAATCTCGCCGCGGGAGCTTGAGAACCGCATGTCGGCCGGCAACATCACCCTGCCCGCCAAGGCGACTGTCGAGCAGGCGGCCGAGGCGATGCGAAAGCTCGGCGGCGTGGATGCGTTTATTACCGGCATGGTCCGCCAGTTCGGCGCCGGTCGAGGCACGTACACGGAGGTCTACGACGACCCGTGGGTCTACGGCGGATACTACGGTGGCTACTACGGCGGCGGCCGACGCCACTGGGGCCACGGCGGCGGATATTACGGCGGATACGGCTATTACGGCGAATACTATCCGGTCTACCGCCAGTACTCGTATTGCCAGGCTCACGTCTCGGCCCTGGCAACGATGTCCCGCGCCTCCGACGCCGGCGTGATCTACTCGACGCCGGCGCCGGCGTCAGCCCGGCTTACCTCGGCCGGCGGAATCGCGCCGCCGGTCGATGAGGTCCTGGCCGACGCCGCGGACAGAGTCGCGCATGACATCGTCGGCGCGTTCGCGATCGTGCCGCGCCAGCTTAAGGTCGACAAGAACGACGTCCTCCGCCCCGCCGTCCGCGCCGACGGGCGAGTCAAATACACCACCGACTTCAAACCGGGCGATGATGGGATATACGTCGAGGTCTCGCTGCCCGTCGAGGCCGCACGCAACGATTTCCGCCTGGCTGTCGCACGCAAGGGCCAGCCGCCCATCGCCGAGCAGAGCTTCACGTGGAACCGCACCGACTCGACACGCGAGTTCTTCTTCGCCCTGCCCCAGATCACCCAGGCCGGCGGCCCCAAGGGCGACTACGAGTTGCGGCTCTACAGCGGCGACAAGGCGGAGATCAAACGCGGGATCAAGATCAAGCAGTAGCCGGTAGCCGGGAAAAGAAAACGGCGGAACCCGGGTATTGGGAACCCGGAACCCGGACAAGGGGAGAAGGGGAAAAGAAAACGGCGGAACCCGGGTATTGGGAACCCGGAACCCGGACAAGGGG
>CAYOBS010000273.1:3193-5018 GCA_964402305.1 uncultured Planctomycetaceae bacterium
AGAAGGAACGGAGGAATCCGGAACCGGGAACCCGGAACCCGGACAAGGGGAGAAGGGACGGAGGAATCCGGAACCGGGAACTCGGAACAAGGGAAGCGGTGTCCTCAGCGCGAGGCCTGTTCGCTTCAGCGAGCAGGTGATAACCGCGCCTTGGCATCCGTGAGCGATTCGGACACATGCAACCCGAGCACCCACGCGGACAATTACCCTCTGAGACTTTTCGTGACTCTGCGCATCTTCGGTCAAACCCCGCACCGCGCCGCCCCGCGCGTTGCCCAGTTGACAAATCCACCATTGGCGAGTCTACTGCCCCCATTGCCCGGCTGTCGCGACATCGAACTGCGCTAAGCGAAGGACTGAACCATCAACGAGATCGACAACAAACCGAAGGCCGAGACCAATCCCGCATCCACCGCCGCCGGGCCCGCCTGCCCGCGCTGCCACCTGGCCGTCGAGGCCGACACCGAGTTCTGCCGGCACTGCGGCGCGCGACTTGGCCAACATAAGCCCGTGCCCTGCTGGCACCTGCACAGGCGAATCTACGACTGGACCCTCGGCTGGGCCTACCGCCCCTCGGCCGCGATCTCCCTGTTCTGCCTGGCATTCGCCGAAAGCAGCTTCTTCCCCATCCCGCCGGATGTGCTGCTCATGCCGCTTGTCCTGGGCAACCGCAAACGTTGGCTGCGATACGCGACGATCTGCTCGCTGGCCAGCGTCGCCGGCGCGGTCTTCGGCTTCTGCATCGGCTGGCTGCTGTGGGCGCAGTTGGGCGGGTTCTTCCACAACCACGTGCCCGGCTTCGCGCGGGACGAGATAGTCCTGAAAACCGGCAAGACCGTCGATGGCCTTGTCGACCTCAACTGTCTGAAGGTCCAATGGAAACCCGTCTTTACATTCGAGGCGACCCCTAAATATCCGCTGAAGCTCCTGAAGCTCGACGGCGGCCAGCAGACCTTTGCCGAATCCGACGTGAAGGAATTGAAGGTCCACGCCTTCACGAAGGTGGGAGGGCTTTATGAGAAATACAACTTTGGGATAGTCTTCGCCGCCGGATTCACGCCGATCCCGTTCAAGCTCATCACAATAACCGCTGGAATCTTTGGAACGGGTGAACAAGTGCCCAGCCCGGGCGTCTTCTTCAGCGTGTTCCTCATCGCCGCCATCGTCAGCCGCTCGGCAAGGTTCTTCCTGGTCGCCGGGCTGATGCGAATCTTCGGCCCCAAGATTACCCCGTTCATCGAGAAATACTTCAACTGGCTGGCGCTGCTGTTCACCGTCCTGCTGATCGGCGGATTCGTGGTGATAAAGTACGTGCTGTGAGCGCGACGCAGCCGCATGAGTCCCGAAGGGACGCCAGTCCCGGCGCGCCGGGAGGGGTGACCGAAGGGAACCCCCGGAACCCAGCTCCATAAACAAGAGAGCCCCGAAGGGGCGACAGCGAGCGCGCGAAGGTGGCGCTTATTTCCCCACGCAGAACCGCGCGAAGATTCGGCCAAGGATTTCCTCGCTGACGTAGCCGGCGGCGTCGGGGCTTACCTGGCCAAGCTCGGCCAGGGCGGCGCGGAGCTCGACGGCGACAAGCTCGGCCGCGTCGGCTATCTCGGCGGCGCCGGCCAGCAGGTCGGCCGCCCGATCGGCCCCGGCCGCGGCGGCAAGAATGCAGCGCTTCTGCCTGTCGTGCAGGCCCAACTGCTCGCCCGACCGCCACACCGACGAGCCAAGCAGCTCCCCCAGATGCCGCCGAAGTTCATCAAGCCCCTGGCCCGTTACGGCGGAGGTGAACACAATCGGGAGATAGCCGAAGGCTTCTGTCGCCCCTTCGGGG
>CAYOBS010000274.1:0-4959 GCA_964402305.1 uncultured Planctomycetaceae bacterium
GCCTTCCGCCTTCTGACTTCCGCCTTCTGACTTCTGCCTTCTGCCTTCTGCCTTCTGCCTTCCGACTTCTGCCTTCCGCCTTCTGCCTTCCGCCTTCTGCCTTCCGCCTTCTGCCTTCCGCCTTCTGCCTTCTGACTTCCGCCTTCTGCCTTCTGCCTTCCGCCTTCTGCCTTCCGCCTTCTGCCTTCTGCCTTCCGCCTTCTGACTTCCGCCTTCTGCCTTCCGCCTTCTGACTTCTGCCTTCCGCCTTCTTACTTTCCTCTTCCCATCACAGTTTCCTGATGATGACGGCGGTCAGGTCGTCGGCCTGGGGCTGGCCCGCGGACCAGTCGGCGACGGCGTTGTGGAGGCGGGCGATCATCTCGCGGGCGGGCAGGTCGCCAGCGGCTCGCAACAGGTCGAGGATTCTCGCGATGCCGAACTGCTCGCCGGCGTCATCGGCCCCCGGCCGGCCAGGCGGGGCCTCGAACAGGCCGTCGGTCACGATGGCGGCAAAGTCTCCTTTGCGCAGCGTTCGGCCGACGACGTCGTCGAAGCTCACGCCGCCGAAAATCCCCAGTGGCACGGTGGTGGCGGGCAGTTCCTCGAACCTGTCGGCCCGGCTATCATAGAAGAGGATCGGCCCGTGCCCGGCGGAGGCGAAGGTCAATCTGCCCCCAGCCGGGTCGAGCACGCCCAGGAAGCACGTCACGAAGCGGGCCCCGCCGAGATCCTCTGAAAGCAGGTCGTTTACGGCGGCCATGACCATCGGCACGTCGCAGGCCTTGCCGGCCAGGGCACGGAGCATGGCGCGGGTCTCGGCTATGACCAGGGCGGGGCCGATGCCGTGGCCGGAGGCGTCGGCGACGACGACACCCAGCCGACCGCCCGAAAGCGCCAGGAAGTCGTAGATGTCGCCCCCGGTCTCATCTGCCGGGGCAGTGAAGCCGGCGATGTCGAAGCCCGGCACAGCCGGGTCGCCCTTGGGCAACAGGCCGCGCTGAATCTCTCGGGCGATCTCCATGCTGCGCTGCATCCGCTGTTTCTGGACGTACTGCTCGATGAGCCTGGCCCGCTGGATGACCACGCCGGCCTGGGCGGCGAGCGTCTCGGCCAGCGAGATGTCGTACGGCCCAAAGCTGCCGCCGCGCTTGTTGATGACCTCCAGCACGCCGACGAGGTCGCTGGAGTAATCCTGGAGCGGCATGGCCAGGATGTTCCGTGTGCGGAACCCGCTGCGGCGGTCGAAGTCCGCGTTGAACCGCTCATCGGCGTGGACATCCGGCACGTTGACCACCGCCCGCTCGCGGACGCACGCCCCCGCGATGCCGCGCCCGGCCGGCATGCGAATCTCCTGGGACCCACGCGCGATCCGGCTGACAAGTTCATCGGCGGCCGCGTCGTAGAGAAACACCGTCGCCCGCTCGGCGTCCAGCAGTTCCATGCTTCGGTCGAGGATCAGCCCGAGCAGTTCGTCGAGGTCCTTTGCGGCCGTCATGGCCCTGCTGATGTCCAGGACCCGCTGAAGGTCCCGCAGCCTGGTTTTGTCGTTAGGTTCGGTCATTTTTGAGGCGCGGGTATCGGGAACGTCACCCCGCCGAAGGGGAAGACCACCACTCGGCGCGAGCCTTCGGGCAGCCGTCTCTCAGCCGCGGCTATGGCCTCATCCATCGAGGCGACGATCCTGAGTCCCGGGAAAGTCGCCCCGGCGGCGTGCAGTGCCGGCGAGACCATTATTATGTGGTTTCGGCAGAGCGTCTGCGTGGCCAGGCGAACGAAGAACGCCGCATCGCCCGCCATCGAGGGCATGAGCCGCGTCAGCAGCGAGCCGATGGCCTCGGGTCCGATCAGGCGGACAAGCCGGCGCGTCCACGTCGGGCCCAGGGGCCAGGGCGGAACCTTCATGCCGTAAAGCCCCGCCTCGCACCGCGCCAGGCAGATTATCACACCGTTGGGCCTGGCCGCCCACATCGTGTTCGGGATGCTCTTGAAGCATTGCCACAGGTCGAAGTCGCGCGGGTGGGCGTTGGTTATCAGCACGTCCGCCTGGCCCGAAGCCACGATCCCGCAGTCAACCGAGCAACGCTTGCGGAGCATCCGGTGGACCGGCAGCACCTCCCCGGCCGCGATCGCCTGGGGAAGGTCCTGATCGTCCAGCAGGTACTGCACGCTGAATGTCTTGCCCCCTGCTTCGTCAACCATTTGCCCGGCCGCGTCGATAACCCGGCGCATCGGGTTCCGCGAGGCCGACAGCCCGACAAGCTGCCTTGGCCGGCGGCCTATGCCAAGCCGGTGCAGGGCGCGGATTGTCTCCAGCGGCGAGCAGCCGGGGAAGAACATCTTGTAGCCCCCGCCGAAGCCGCCTTGCAGGTGCGGGCTTACCGACGAGACAAGGATCCGAATGTCCGCCGCCGCGATGGACCGGTCGATCCGCACGGGAACCCTGCCGACCTGCCCGAGTTGCACGTACGCGCCCTCATCCGCCCAAGGGTTGGACCGCCGGCGAATCCCTTCCATCGCCGGGCCGAGCTTCTCAGCCGCCTGGGCGGGCGACATTGCCGGGTGCATGCCGGTGGCGAAAACCACCTCCACCTGCTCGTCGGGTATTCGGGCGTGGCGGATCTCTCGCATGATCACATTGAGTATCCGCGGAGTGGGGCTGTGGCGGGTGATGTCCTCGACAACGATGGCGACCTTCCCGTGCGGCCTGGCCGCAAGCAGCCTGCCCAGCGGCGTGCCGACCGCCGGCTGGCTAAGGGCCAGCGCCAGGCGTTCGGGCCAGTCCTCCGGCGCGCGATGAACGCTGCGCGAGGCCACCTGCTCGACCTGCCAATCATCCGGCAGCTTCAGCTCAAGTTGTTCGTGCCCCCAGGGCACGGAAAGCTCCGGCATCAGTTATCCTTCCATATCGTCCGCCACACCGCTCCGGGCGTATTGACAAGGCTTTATCATCGCAGAGAGCGCAAAGATCGCGGAGGAGAACAAATGAAAAACTATTCCTTCTCTGCGTGCTCTGCGTGCTCTGCGTTGACATCTTTCTTCCTGCCCACGACGACATGGTACACGCCAAGCGGCTCGGCCAGGGTGGCGAAATCGCTGAACCCGGCCCGTCCCATCAGTTCCTGCAAATGCTCCGGCGAGCGATGATTCATGTGTAACCCGAATACTCGCCGAAAGAACCGGTCATTACCGTGGGCCTTGGAGATGCTGTTGAACACGATCGGCGCCCCGGGCGGCATTACTCCGGCGACAGCGGCGGCTATGTCGACGATCTGACCGTCCGTAAGGTACTCGCAGATGCCCAGCATCTTCACCACGTCCGGCGGCTGGGCGAGCATTCGACCAACGTCGCGGACGTCGCCTTCCACGAACCGCACCCGCTCGGTGAGGCCCTTTTGCTCGGCCAGAGCCCGGCCATACTCGAAGGCGTCGCTGCTGAGGTCCACCAGCGTCGCCGTCGCGTCCTTGCGGGCCTGGCACAGGGCGTCGGTTATCACGTGCCCCGGCCCCGCGCCAAGGCACAGCACGTGGACCGGCCTGTCGCCCGCCTGGTCGATCAGCCGCCCCAGGACCCGCACCGCCAGCTTCTTGCGGTTGCGAAGCGCCATCGCCATCGTCCCCCCGCCGACCAGGATGCGGTCGGCAATCTGACGGCAGTTGCCCTCGTAGCTGATGACCATGCTCCGCCAGCCGCCGGGGTCTTTCCAATTCGCCGCCGCAAGCTCGCTCTTGGCAAAACGCAGCAGCCCGCGCAGCAGCCCCGCCGGCAGGTAGTTGGCCAACGGGTTGGCAACCGCCGCCTTGAGCAGGCCGCGAATCGGCCCCTGGCGTTCGAATTCCAGGTCGGCAATCCAAAGTTCCATCAACGACTCCCAAATCTCCCGGCCCGCCAGTATACGAAATTGCCGGCCGGCTTGCTATTTCAACCGCCAACCCGGCCCAGGCAGCCCACCCGGCGCCGGGGCTGACCGGATCGGTCCATCGCCCCGCCCTAAAGTTTTTGCCGAGCCGCCGCCGATAAGTACACCTGTGAGCGTTCGCCACGCGCGTGACTTCCATACGCAGCACAAGGAAAGCCGACATGACTAAACGTGAGATGATCGACGAGATTCTTTCCATCAACCTCTCAGCCGAGCCGCAATTCCTTGCACGGTTCGCCGACGGCCAGCTTTTCGAGTACCTTACGCACCTTCGCGTGCTGTCAACGCCGCGGCTGATCGGCAACGCCGAACGCTACGAGAAATACTTCCACAGCCTCCCGGCAGTCGCCGGGCCTCGCCCGCGGTGGCGATGCGACACCGAGCACGCCCAGGAAATCGCCATTGACGACCAGGCCGACCTGGACGACCAGGCCGGGCCGGTAAATGACGCCCAGCCGGCTGCCGCGGCCGTCGAGCTTGCCCAAGAGTCCGCCCAAGAGCACGCCGCCCAGGCCAATTCCCTGGCCGCTGCCCGCGATGAATGCCCCGCAGACGCCGAGCCGGCGCCCGAGGCCCACGAACCCGCCGAGCCGGCGCAAGCCCACGAACCCGCCGGCGCCAAAGATACCCGTTGCCAGGAGCTTGTGGCGCAGGATGTGGACCTCGCCGTCGGGCAGGCCGAGCGAGAGCAGTTGCTCGGCGCCCCGGCCGAACTGGCCGATGTCCCGGCTGAAGACGACGAGGCCGACGATGCGAACATGGAAGCCCCCTTCAAGATCGCCGCCTCGCCCCGCCGAACCGCCTCCGCCCGGGCGGCAGCTTCAACCGCCGCCAGGCACATGCTTTACGGAGCCGACGCGCCGCAGCCTCCCCCCCGCCCCCGCCGACGCGCCAAGTCGTGTGCCCCGGCCGCCGTCGCCACCGTCCCACCCGCTCGGGGGCCCCAAGGGCAGGCCGACCAGGGCGGCCTGGACGACCTGGACGATGAGAAATGGCCCTACTAAACCGAAGTTCCAGTATCTGACGGTATCTGTTTTGGGATAACCCCTGTGGAGATATT
>CAYOBS010000275.1:0-4946 GCA_964402305.1 uncultured Planctomycetaceae bacterium
GCCACAAGGCGGGCGAGAACTCCAAGGAGTACAACGACGCGCTGATTTCCGGCGACACGTGGACCGGCAAGATCACCGAGAAGCTCAAGCAGCTTGGTCTGTACGACAAGACGACCGTTTACGTCACTGCCGACCACGGCTTCAACGAGGACGCCAAGGGTCACGGCTATGCCCCGTACGTTTTCCTGGGCACCAACGATGCCCGGATCAAGCGGGCGGGCATGCGCCAGGACATCACGCCGACGGTCCTGGAGCGTTTCGGCCTGGACCTCGGCAAGTTCGAGCCCAAGCTGGATGGCGAATCCCTGGCCGCCCCGGCGGTCAAGCCCGTCCTGAAGGCCCCGGAGAGCAGACCCGCCGCCCCGGCCGGGCGAAAGAAGAAAGCGGCCTGACGGTGCGGGCCGCGTTGGACACCCGCCGCTACAAGACAGGTATGAAGGCCAGTGACAAACAACCGGCTCGCGTCAACTGCGCACCGGCAGAGTTTCATGGCGAATGGAACTTCACCATCCATCCGCGAGCATAATTTCTCAAGTTATTCTTCCGCGACGCCTAAGCGTTATGACCTGGACCTGTGAGCTTCTTCTCGGCAACATGGAACTCAGGCGGCTTCACATCCTGGTCGGCGGGCAGGTGCAAGGCGTGGGCTTTCGGCCTTTCATCTACCGCCTTGCCGGCGAGCTCAACCTCACCGGCTGGGTCGTCAACGACGCCGGCGGCGTGACCATCGAGGTCCAGGGCCTGCCCGCCGATGTCGAGCTCTTCCCGCGCCGCCTGCGGGCCGAGCTGCCCCCGCTTGCCGGCATCGCCCGCTTCGACGTGGCCGAAATGGAAACCGTCGCCGGCGAAAAAACCTTCGACATCCGCCCCAGCGAGGGTGGCGAGCTGGCGGACGCACAGGTGACCGTTGACACCGCCCTCTGCGACGACTGCCTCCGCGAGATGCGCGACCCCGCCGACCCACGATACCGCTATGCGTTCATCAACTGCACCAACTGCGGGCCCAGGTACACCATCGTCAACCGGATCCCCTACGACCGGCCTAACACGACGATGGCTGACTTCGCCATGTGCCTGCTCTGCGCGGCCGAGTATGCCGACCCATCCAACCGCCGCTTCCACGCCCAGCCCATCGCCTGCCCGGCCTGCGGGCCAAGCGTCTGGCTGGCCGATCCCGCCGGCCGGACCATAGAATGCGACGACCCGATCGCCGCGGCCGCGGCCATGCTGGAGGCCGGCCTGATCGTCGCCATCAAGGGCCTCGGCGGCTTTCACCTCGCCTGCCGAGCCGATGACCGGCAAGCCGTCCTCCGCCTGCGCAGCCGCAAGCGCCGCGACGAAAAGCCCTTCGCCGTCATGGTCCGCGACCTTGCCGCCGCGGCCGAGCTTTGCGAGATCACCGACGAGACCCGCCAACTCCTGGCCGGGCACCTGCGGCCCATCGTCCTGCTGCCCAAACTCGCCGATGCCCGCGACAAAATCGCGCCCGCCGTCGCCGACAAACTGGCCTGCCTGGGCCTCATGCTGCCCTACACCCCGCTGCACCACCTGCTCTTTGACCACATAGCCCGCCCGTTGGTAATGACCTCCGCCAACTACGCCGACGAGCCGCTGGTCAAGGACAACGACGCCGCCATCGCCGAGCTTGCCGCCCTGGCCGATGGGCTGCTCCTGCACAACCGCCGCATCCAGCGCCGCCTCGACGACAGCGTCGTACAACTCACCGGCCTGGGTACGCTCAGCGTGATCCGCCGAGCCAGAGGCTACGCGCCGCAACCGATAAGATTGCGGATTGCGGATTGCGGATTGGAAGGATTGCGGATTGCGGATTGCGGATTGCGGATTGGGGAGGCCATTCTGACGCCAGACGATGGATCTTCTCCTGCCGGCGATTCTCGTGTCCCGCGGCATGGGCAGGGGGGTGATATGCTTGGCGGGCCAATACACGGCGGCTCCCAACAACCAACGAATCGCGATGATAATGGCCCTCGACCAGCCGCATCACAGCCCGCAACCTGTCCCTCGACTTCGCCTGGGACAATCCGCAATCCGCAATCCGCAATCCGCAATGTTTCCGTCCTCGCCGTCGGGGCCGAGCTCAAGTCCGCCATCTGCCTCTACCGCGCCGGATGGGCAATGCTCGGCGAGCACATAGGCGACCTGAAGGATGGCCGAACCTACCGCCACTTCATCGACACGATCCGCCACCTCGAGGGCCTCTTCGAGGTCCGCCCCGAGGCAATCGCCGCCGACATGCACCCGCAGTACCTTTCATCCGAGTACGCCGCCCGCCGGGCACGTGGCGAGCTTGCCGGCTGCCCGCCGGGGCGGCTCATCCGCGTTCAGCACCACCACGCCCACGCCGCCGCGTGCCTGGCCGAGAACGACCACGCGGGGCAGGCCCTGGCCATCGTCGCCGACGGCGCCGGCTATGGCGACGACGGCGCCGTC
Organism: uncultured Planctomycetaceae bacterium; assembly: GCA_964402305.1. Classification (GTDB taxonomy): domain Bacteria; phylum Planctomycetota; class Phycisphaerae; order SM23-33; family SM23-33; genus JAUWQU01. The sequence goes on from CAYOBS010000275.1 coordinate 2,452, forward strand.
TGGGGCTGCGAGGTCTTCCGCTGCGACCTCGCCGGCTACCAGCGCTTGGCCCACCTGCGATACACCTGCCTGCCCGGCTCCGACAAGGCCGCCGAGGAAACATTCCGCCCAGCCCTGGCCGGCCTGTATGACGCCCTCGGCGACGACTGCCTCCGCCACCCGATCATCAAGCGGCTGGGCGCCGACCTCGACACGATCCAGCAGACCCTCGACCTGCTCCGCGCCGACATCAACTGCCCGCAATCAAGCTCGCTGGGCCGGTGGTTCGACGCCGCGGCTGCGCTGGCGGGCCTGGCCCGTGCCAACCGCTTCGAGGGGCAGGCCCCCATGATGCTCGAAGCCGCCATCGCCCCAGGCGTCGAGGACACCTACCCCTTCGCCATCGACGACCGGGCGACGCCGATGCTCATCGACCTTCGCCCGATGGTCCTGGCCCTGGCCGACGATGTCGTGTCCGGCACGCCCCCGGCCGCCTTGGCTGCGAAGTTCCACAACACCGTGGCCGCTTTCCTCCACGCCGCTGCACAACTCGCGCGCGACCGCACCGGCCTGGGCGTGCTCGCCCTGTCCGGCGGATGCTTCATGAACCGCTACCTCCTGGCCCGGCTCGTCCGCCTCCTCCAGGCCGACGGCTTCAGAGTCCTGACCCACCGCACCGTGCCGACCAACGACGCCTGCATCGCCCTGGGCCAGGCCGTCAGCGCCGCCGCAAGAATCGAGGCGGGGCAGTAGGCGTGTTTGTACGCCGCCTGTCTGGACGGCGCCGATCGACATGGCCGCCTCGGCCCGCGCGGCCGCGCGAAAAGCGGCGATAGGCGATAAATCGCCGCACTCCAAAATCCAAGAGCCGGTTCTATGCTTCTTTCACCACCTCCAGGCCGAGGGCCTTGGCGAGTTCCACGAGCGGTTCCTGGATGTCGCCGTAGACCGTGACACGGTGCCAGCCGAAGAGGTCCCACTCGCGGAAGAGTTTGCCGATGTCGCCGCGGACATCGCCCAGGAGCTGCGTGCGGCAACCGCGGTCGGCGCCCAGGTTGCCCACCGATTTGGCCTGGTGCAGGACCAGCTTCTTCGCCCCGATGTTGGTGCGGAACGTGGTGGTCATGTACCCCTCGGGCAGGAACGACTCGGCGCAGCAGCCGCGCGGGTCGCGGTTGTGCAGCGTGCGGATGCGGAACTTGTTCGCCTCGCCCTTGGGGCCGAAGACCTTGGTGTGGGCCATGCAGTGCGAGTAGACGATCTGGTTCTTCGACGTGTCCAGGGCCGGATCGGAAACGTAGCCCGCCCGCCCGGTGAGGATGCGGGCCAGGATCATGCTCACGGTGTCGTCCGGCATGGCCTCGCACACGCCCTGCCCGCCGTCGTCGAGGATCTGCATGAAGCCCAGGCACGGGTACGCCGGGAGTTGCCCGCTGCCGAACCCGCCCAGGCAATTCATCGTGATGCTGTCGGCCCCGCGATCCTTCAAGAGGTCGAGCATGGCCAGGTAGACGGCGCCCGCCTTGTTGATCCACTCGGTTGTGGGCTCCATGACTTTCTCGGCCTGCTTGACCCACCGGCCGGCCCAGTCGGCGGCCTTGTCGCGATCGACCTTTTCGTAGAGGGCCTTGAACTCGGGGAAGCCGACGTAGATGCCCTTGGCCCCGAGGAACTCCCGTTCTTGCCCCGCCGCCCCGGCGCCCAGGATCACGAACCGCGCCTGCTTGAGCCGCTTCACACACTGCCCGATCTCGGTGATCGGAACCTTGTCCTCGATGCACTTCATGTCGCCCGCCTTGGCAAACTTCTGCCGGTAGACCTCGTCGCATTGCCTGGCGAACGAGGCCGGCGTTACACCGGGCTTCTTCACGCCCACAAACAGTCCGGCGACGGCCACCAGGTCGTCCGGGCAAGTGGTGGCGACCGTGCCCACGGGAATCCCTCGCCGCCGCAGGGCGCTCGTGCCGCAAAGGAACGACCCGGAGCCGCCCAGGTATTCGTCGGCCACGAGCATCGGTTTGCCGAGCTTGCTGATCGGCTGCATCACGCCTTGCAGGTTCCAATTCAGCGTGACGACGTAGACCAGGTAGCCGTCCACCTTGTCGTTCAGGGCGACTACCTTCTGCACATCATCGGGATGGGCCACGACGACCGGGACGAAGTCCACGCCCGGGCAGCCGTCCTTCAAGAGCTTGATGATTTCCTGCTCGCGTTTTGGGCAATCGTAGCCGGGATAGGGCCAGATTTCGCGGTCGGCGCTGTTGGCGAGGAACACCAGCGCCACGCGCGGTTTTTCGGCGGCCTGCTGGCTTTGGGGCTCGTCGGCTGCGGCCTGAGCCGGCGCCAGGATGCCCGCCGCCGCGACAGCCCCGCAGCCCTTCAGAAATCCCCGACGGCTCAGACCATGGGAGCAACCGACACAACATACCGGACGATCAGAGCGGCACATGGGCATTCTCCTGGGCGGGCGGAAGGCGGAAAACGGGTCAGAACTATTTTATCTTCTATTGTCATAG
>CAYOBS010000276.1:0-4934 GCA_964402305.1 uncultured Planctomycetaceae bacterium
GAGGCGCCGGCTGCCTTGGGGGCTTTCATGCCAGCCGGCATACGCTTGTTTTGGGCCTAGACGGCTTTGGCGCGTCAGCCTCGATGGCGCCGCTTACCCGATGATGGCTGACGCGAATTGCATTGAAGATATGAGGACTCAGAAACCACGCGGAATCACGATTCTGGCATAGGATGGACGACGCTCATGGACACCACCGTTAGTCTTGCGCGACTGCTGATTATCACCCTAGCCGGACTGGCCATGTTGGCAGGAGTGGCAGTAGCCGGCGCCCCTGACGTATCCACCAGCGTACCAGCTGCTGGGCAGGTGATTGACCGATGGCAGTGGCAGCCGCTGTGGGCCAGGCAGGCCGACGCGATCAAGTCAGCCGCGGACGACCAGGCTCGACACAACGGCCGCCCCAGCATTCGCATCGAGCATGCTGGCAAAGAAGACTGGAGCCTCAGCCCGGAGACGTACGGGGACAAACAGTCCGCCCGCCTGGCGGTGAAGGAAGGCGACCTGCTGGAGGTCACTGCCTGGGTGAGGCTCCAAGGCAAGGGCGATGCCGCCGTCAGCGTCGTCACGTACGATGCGGCCGGGAAGGTGGGCGAATGGCTGTACGGCGCCCGGCCCACCCGAGAAACCAAAGACTGGACGCCCCTGAAGGCCCGCGCGGTCATCCCTGCCGGCGTCACGACCGTCCAGCCCCGGCTAACGGGCGACGGCCCGGCAACGGTCTGGATGGAGGGCTTCACCTTCAAACGGCTGGGTAACGTGGCAGACCTGCGCGGAAATGTGCCCCAGACCATCACGTTGGACAATGCCGCCCTCCGAGTGGTTATCGACACACGCGAGGCCACGCTGGACGTTACCGATCTGCGAACGGGTACGCGGTGGCCACAGAAGGCGGCGGCGCGTGACCTCGCCGTCATTGCCGCCGAGGCTGTAGACAAGATGTCGGCGGAGCTGACGCTCCTCAACGTCCCATTGGACATGAAGATCAAGGTCAAGCTCGAGCTGGACAAGACGGCGCCGGAGCTGGCCGTTGCTCTTTCCGCCGATGGCGAACTGCCTGGGCCGCTGCTCTTTCCCCAACCCTTTTCCGGACAGAAGGGTACGCACCTGATCGTCCCACTCAACGAAGGCATCGACTACCTGGCGGATGATGAATCGATCAAGCCGATGCACCTTGTCGCCTACGGTGGGCACGGGATCTGCATGGGGTTCTGGGGCATCACGGACGGAGAGGGACAATCGGGCCAGATGGCCATCATCGAGACGCCGGACGATGCCGCGATTCGCATCGAACGTCAGAAGGACGGGCCGCTCTACGTCGCCCCCGCCTGGGAGAGTCAGAAAGGCCGCTTCGGCTACGAGCGCAGAATCCGGTACGTCTTCTTCGACAAGGGCGGCCACGTCGCGATGTGCAAGCGATACCGCGAGCATGCCAAAAAGACCGGCCTGCTCAAGACGCTCGCCGACAAGCGTAAGGCCAATACCAACGTGGACCTGCTGGTCGGAGCGGTCAACGTCTGGTGCTGGGAGAAGGACGCCCTCGGCATCGTCAAGCAGCTCAAGGTGGCCGGCATAGATCGCATCCTCTGGAGCAATCAGGCTGGCCCCGAAACGATCAAGGCGATGAACGACCTGGGCGTACTGACCAGCCGGTACGACATCTACCAGGACGTGATGGACCCGGCCAAGTTCCCCATGCTCCAATGGAAGCACGGCGACTGGCCCACGGAGGCATGGCCCAAGGGCATCATCCTCAACGCGGCCGGCGACTGGATCAAGGGTTGGGAGGTCGAGGCGAAGGACGGCTCGATGATCCCCTGCGGGGTCGTCTGCGATAAGCAGGCCATCGCCTACGCCGACAAACGCATTCCGGATGACCTGAAGACTCGCCCGTACCGCTGCCGATTCATCGACACCACGACCGCCAGCCCTTGGCGGGAGTGCTACTCGCCCGATCATCCCATGACCCGCACAGACAGTTGCAAGTACAAGATGGAACTGCTGGATCTGGTCTCGGGCAAGTACAAGCTGGTCTGCGGCTCTGAAACCGGCCACGATGCGGCCGTGCCGTACGTCCACTACTTCGAGGGCATGATGAGCCTGGGGCCGTATCGCGTGCCTGACGCCGGCCGGAACATGCAGAAGATCCTCGACGAGGTTCCCGATCGCGTGGCGAAGTTCCAGGTGGGCTGGCAGTGCCGCCTGCCGCTGTGGGAGCTGGTCTACCATGACTGCGTCGTCGCCCAGTGGTACTGGGGCGACTACAACAACAAGCTGCCGGCCATCTGGGACAAGCGGGACTTGTTCAACGCCCTCTACGGCACGCCGCCCATGTTCATGTTCGATAAGGCCCTCTGGGAGAAGACCAAGGACCGATTCGTCCAGAGCTACCGTAGAACCTGCCCCATCGCGCGTGCCACGGGCTACTCAGAGATGACGGACCACAAGTTCCTGACAGCCGACCGGAGCGTCCAGCAGACGATGTTCGCCAACGGTGTCACCATCACGGTCAACTTCGGCGAGAAAGCATACAAGGGCGCCGACGGCAGCGAGCTGGCTCCCAGCGGATTGAGAACGGAGGGGATCCTGGACGAGGCATGCCGGTGACTGCCATTTCAAACCCTCTCCGCTGCGACCTCCAGGTTGGACTAAATGGCCCAGCGGCTTGTGCGCGGGGCGGCTTGGTATCCGGAAGACTTTTATAAATCAGGTGTTGCGACAGTCTTGAGTGTCGCACAGGCAACTGCTATCATCCCGGCCTTTCCCAGATTATGGAGGTCGGAATGTCCCTGCTTTCGTCCGCCACTGTGCTGCGTCTGGTCGACTCCATGGCCATCTTGCTGAGCCAGGCCTATCAACTGGCCCATGCACGCCTGGCCTCCGCCGCCTCAGGGAAGGGTCCGAGCGCCTTACTTGAACGGCAAGCTGGAACGCGCATTCCGGACTTTTCGCATATGGTGGCGGCTGGTGCTTACGGGCCTCACGCAGAGAGGGATCCAACGCCAGCTCGACCACTTCGGAGCATGGTTCAACGAGCATCGCGCGCACAGCGCCTTGCATGGACGGACACCCCAAGAGGCATGGGAGGGGCGTTTTCTTGCGAAGCCGATTCATATCCGGGCGCGGGACCAGCTTCAGCCGCAGATCGATGTTTGCCGAAGGCACTATCGCGGCGACCCGCGATTGCCGGTCATAGAGATCTCGGTCAAGCTGGCGGCCTGATCTGCGCGACTGTTCGCTTGTCAGACAGTCCTCGCTCTTGTCACGCGCCCGGTTCGGCGTACCAGCTCACGGAGGCACGCGTTAACTCCGCGCCACTATCAAGACGCCTGCCCTGACGGGGGCAAACCCGTGTCGCACTACCGGTCAGATTCCGAACATGCGACCTGCACTGCCGCCTGGGCCACTACACGGGCTCCAATTTCTCTTCGGCCCCGGCCTGCGACAAAACCAGTAGCCAGATCAATCCAGCCAGCCATGCGGTGTAGCGTATTCTCTTCATGTCAGTTTTTATTCCTTTCAGTTGTTTGTAGTGGCTGCGCTGGCGGGAGATGAACCGTCACCGTCACGAAGCAGCATTCCTTGCCGCGCAATGCCGCAGGGAATGGCTCCATGCCCTGCGCCTTGAGTGCCTCGATGGTGGTGGGCCAGGGCGGCACCGCCGCCGTGCGGCCCTGAGCCGCTAACAGCTTCGGGCCATAACCGATGACACAGGCCTCACCGGCGACCGGGCCGGCCGGCAGGCGCTTGCAACGCCGGTCCTCGGCATAAATCCCGCCAGCATAGATGAAGGTCGCCTCCGACACCGGCCTGGCCGTGGCGCAGAAACCATCCTTTGTCACCAGCGGCAGAGGACTGCCGTCCGCAGCCACCGCCGTGACCGCATTGGCCCAGTGGGGCTGTCGCACCCGCAGCACTGTGGCGGTAAGGCCGTCAAGACGTATGCGCTGACGCAGCACCTCGCCCGCAGCGGCAACCGGACGTATTTCGGATACCGCCGTTCCATCCGCATACTTGGCGGTGAAATCCAGGGCGAATTTACAGATAAGATCCGCCTCACTGCGGTTAAGAAGATGCGAACGCAGATTCACAAAACCAAGCTGGCCGTGAAAAGTACAGCACCATACCGCTTCCTCGAATGAATTCCCAAAGCCGTAGACGCCGTCCTTGTCGCATAGCATATTGCGATGACCGAAACCGCCCTTGGGCGTCTGGTTTTGCATAAAGTGATTGTGAAGTGTTCGTTCGGCCATCTCCCAGTAGCGCGCCTTGCCGGTGACACGGCCCAGAGCCAGGTTCAGGCGAAACCAGTCGGCGATTGCGCAGCCTTCGTCACGACCGAACTTCACCTTGCATTGCTCCAGTATGCCGCCCGCTGGATTCACATAGCCTCCCGTCACGAGTTCATCCCAGCGCTTCTCAACGCGTTCCAGGTACGACACATCCCTGGTCGCCTCGTACAGCAGCACGAGCGACACCTGGTTACAAAGCATGCCGTGGGCATGGTCGATAGGCAGCCGGTCGAATTGTTTGTAGAAAGCCGCCATGGTGACGGCGGCTTCGAGATACTTCCGCTCGCCGGTGAGCGTATGGAGCTTCACCAGGCCCTCCATCGCCGGGAAATAACACGTCACATATCCTGCTGCATACGTATCACCGCCTTTGTATTCACTCATGCGGGCCGGATCGGTGAAACGCGGGATAAGGCCGACATAGAAGTCACCGAGCCTGCGCGCCGTCGCCAACAGGGGCGCGTCATCCGGGAATGCCCGGCTCGCCTCTACCAGTCCGCACAACAGCCGCGCATTACCCCACAGGGCGGGCATCATGGTGCTTGTATAAATGTCCTTGTAATCAATGGGCTTTTGCCAGTCAATCCGGCCGGACGCGGCAAAATAGCCTCCCGGACGCTGATGCTTTGGCAGCTCCGCCAG
>CAYOBS010000277.1:0-4892 GCA_964402305.1 uncultured Planctomycetaceae bacterium
TCGATGATCTCGCGGATTTCCGGCGGCAGGAAGCGGTCCTCGACCTGCCGGCGTCCACGGAGCGACGCGGCCAGCACGCCGAGCTGGTCGCTGGGGCTTGCGGCGGGGTCCAGGAACAGTATCTCCCGGCCCTTGAGCTTGACCATTGCCCCGCCGGGATGCTCCGAGCCGTTGGAAGTGCCCGGCACGCGGCGAACCTCCAGGCCGATCTGCTCGGCCAGGTCCAGCAACATCCGCAGTTGACTGCTTTTTTCCATGTTGTTCCCTGTTTCTTGCCCGACTCAAGTTCGAGGCCGCAACCGCCGATATCAGGTATGGAGTCCAAGGCCGGGGATCGTTCATAGCGGCCGGTGCGTTGCTTGGCAAGAGCCTGGGCGGCAAATATGGACCAAAGTTCAGGTCTCGACATCCATCCCGACATGGTAGACGGCCTGCAAGCCGCAAAACAGGCCCTTCGGGAACAGCTCCACGACGGCAGGCGGTGGGCCACTCACTCCGAACGTCTCGAACAGCTAATCGCCGAGAACCAGGCCCTTCGCCAGCAGCTCATCCGCACGCAGCGGCTGGCGGCGCTTGGGACCATGTCCGCGATGGTCGCCCACGAGTTCAACAACATCCTCACGCCGATCATAAGCTACGCCCAGATGGCCCAGCGCAATCCGTCCATGACCGCCAAGGCGCTGGACCGGGCCTTCGACGGCGGGCAGCGGGCGACGGACATCTGCCGGGCCATCCTCGGCCTGGCCCGGGACGAGCAGGCCGAGACGGTCCGCGTAAACCTCGGCCAGTTGATCAGCGACACCCTGCTGGCCATAGGACGCGACCCCAAGCGCGACGGCATCGAGATCATCGTCCGCACACAGGCGGACCTCTCGATTGTCACTCGCAAGGTCGAGCTCCAGCAGGTGCTTCTGAACCTGCTGCTCAATGCCCGCGCGGCCGTGCTGGCAAGAAACGCCCCCCGGCGGATCGAGATATCCGCCTCCCCGGCCGGCCCCGACGCGGTCATCCATGTCAGCGACAACGGGGTGGGCATTGAGCGTGAGAACATCAAACGGATATTCGAGCCGTTCTTCACCACCAAGCCCAGCCCGGATGGCAAGCCCGGAGGGCACGGCCTGGGCCTGGCGGTCTGCCGCGAGATAGTCCAGTCGCTCAAGGGCGAGATCTCCGTTCAGTCAACCCCAGGCTGCGGGGCGACCTTCACGGTTTTCCTGCCCGCCTTGCCGATCGCCGGCTAACGGCCGGAACCTGCCTGCCGGCAGGCAGGCCCGGAACCCGGAACAGCCAACAGCGGAACCCGGAACCTGGAACCTGGAACCCAAAACCTGGAACCCGGAACCCGGAACCCGGAACCTGGAACCTGGAACCTGGAACCCGGAACCCGGAACCTGGAACCTGGAACCTGGAACCCGGAACCCGGAACAGCGGAGTAAAAAGGACCTGTGTGGGCGTTGTTTCCGTTCTCCCGTTTCTGCCGGTTTCCGAGTTCCGAGTTCCTGGCCTGCCTGCCGGCAGGCAGGTTCCGCTGTTTCCGCTACATCAGCCCCGCCAGTTGATGCGCTCACCCCGCCACGATTTTGCTTCGCCCTCTACACGCGGGCGGTTACGATAGCACAATAGGAAGGCAGAGGAAGGTCATGCGGAGATTGGCCGGACAATGATAAGCATCCAGGAACTCGTCAGCTTTGCTGAAGTCAGAGGTAGCCGCACGCTCTTGTGCCGCCAAGGCCCCAAAATATGTTCGGGAAGTGGCGGGGCCGAAAGTCGCTGGACCAGCACAGCCGCGGTGCCGCGGGCGGGCCTATGCACGTGCCGGCCGTGAACGTCGCTTACAGGCTGGACATAATCTTCTCGGCCGCCTCTTTGTTGCCTGTTTCTTTGAGCAGATCAGCCAGGTGGGCGCCGAGCTTGTAGTTGGAGGTTTGCTTGCGGATTTCCAAGGCGCAGTCTTCCTTGGTCGTCTTGGCGTACAGGGATTGGTACATCCGCATGGCTTCGGGCTTTCTCTTGTCGGCCACCAGCAGTTCCTCGGCCTTGGCGGCCGCGGGAAGGACGATGTCCGGCACGGCGATGCATTCCACGGCCGCGGCCTGGTATATTTTGATGGCCTGCCTGGCGTCGCCTTTCTCGCGGGCCTCGTCGGCGATGGCCAGGAGGATCTTGCCCTTGAGGTCCGGCCGCCGGCCATAAACCGCCAGGCTCTTCTTGTAGGCCGTCTCGCGCTTGGCGGGTTCATCGAGCGTCGGCACGAGCTCGAGGATCATCTGGCAGCTCTGCTCGGGGTAGGCCTCGGCGGTTTTGCCGATCAGCACGTTGAAAAAGCTGTCGAGCTTTGCCACGGAGAGGCGTTTCTCCTTGCGGAGGCTTACGATCGTCCGCCAAGCCTGGCCATAGGCGATGTTTCGCTGGATGGCCAGGTCCAGCAGGCCCTCGATCATCGCGGAGTTGACCTTGTTCTTGGCCTTTACCCAGTCCAGCATCACCTTGGGCGCGGTTGTGTCCTCGGCCTGGTCCTGGCGGGCCTGGTAGTCGGCCGCCAGTGCCTTGAGCGGCTCCACGTCGCCTTCCCTGTCGCCTTCGCGGCAGGCTTCGGCGGCCAGCTTGGCCAGGGCCGTGGCGGCCTCGGCCTGCTCGCGGCGCTTCAGCGGCAGCAGGGCGGCGGCACCGACGAGGATCAGGTCGCTGTCGAGAATCTGCTTGCCTGTGGCCGGGTTGAAGACGTTGCCCGTGAAGTAGAGTTGGCTCTGATACCGTCCTGCCCCGCCCGCCCAGGAGGCGGAGGTCCCGGCCGGGTTCAACTGGAAGTACGTGAACCACGCATGCCCGATCCCGGATTCGCCTTTGCCGTATACGATTGCGGCCGGCACGCCCAGGGCTTTGGCGATTTCCGACGCGTAGTACGCCTGCTCGATGCACACCCCGCCGACCTTGAAGAGGTTCGGCAGAGTGAACTCCAGCGCGTCGATCTTCTTGGGCACCTTCTTCATGTAGAAGTCGGTGTCGTACTTGACGTCGAAGTATGCCGGACCCAGGTCGGCAATGCGGAAGTACTTCCTGGCCGCCCAGTCGCGTTCGGCGATGTTCAGCCTGGTGTCGGCCAGGTAGCGGGACAGCTCGTGGGGCATCTTCTTGAGGTCGTAGCGGAACTGTCGCTTGGGGTCGGTGTAGTAATTGAAGCTTTCGACAATAGTGGCCGCTTTTGGCTGCTGCCTGTTGTAGTGGAGCTTCCTGGCCGTGGCGAACGCGACGGCCAGGTTGGGGTATTCCAGAACCTTTTGCGGCTCGGCGGCCTGGAGCTCCGCGAACTGTATGAGGGCCGTTTCCGGCGAGTCGACGTCCGCCAGCGAGCGGAACAGCAGACGGCGCACCTCGGCGTGGTCCAGAAGCCACTGGGCCAGCGGGGGATTCGAGGCCTTTGACTCATATGAGGGCTTGGAGCTCTTTGAGGTCGTCGAATCTCTTGTGGACTTCGAGCCCTTTGCGGGCTTTGAGATAGTCTTTGGGGCCTTAAGCGGGCTTTCGAGCATGGCCAGGTACGTGCAGGCGCGCATGGCGTGGACAAACTCGTTGCCGGCCTCGAAGTTGTCGGTCCGTCCGGTCGCCAGCCAGGCCATGGCAATGTCCTGGAGACGTTTTGACAGGGCCTCTCGCTTCTCGGGGCCGGCATTGAGGCGCAGCTCATCGTATATCGCCTGGGCCAGCCATTGCTCTTCCCTCGGCCCGGCGAACCTGGCAATGCTGTCACCTTCCGACTTCGCAGCCGGCGCGGCGATTGCCAATCCGGCCACGGCGAGGACCGAAAGAATCGCCACTGCCGGCAACGCCTTGCGAATGAGCCTGCGAAGTGTCAACATGCAACGCTCCTTTGAGGTAAGTGGGACCCCGACAATCAGAAAACAGCCCGCGTCCCATCCGGGCCCTGAGTCCAACACCCGTATCTCTTACATCTTTAACGGCCGCGAGGCCAGTTTATTGCTGAGGTTGAGCGAAAAAGTACCCCTCGGTCCGGGTGGCAAACGCTATCGAGACTGTGCGCCTTGTTCAAGCGACGGCCTCGGCGGACTAAAAAGTATTACAAGGGCTCGCCCGGCTGAAACACAACGCCAACTGCGACCCCGAGCCGCTGGCGCACGAACGCTTCGCTCGACTGATCGGCCAGGAGCAGGGAATAAAGGTCGAGGTCGTCGGACCCGTCGAGATATCCGAGCTGGCCTCGGCCAAGGCCAGGCTGGCCGCCATGACCGGAACGGGCAAGCTGCTGACATGCACCGCCAATCGCTCGGGAGCGGAGTTCACCTACATTGTCGCGGTGTATGTCATGGGCGGGCAGGTTCTTGTGGCCGAGGCGGGCGGCAAGAGCGAGACTGTAGCGCCCAGATTGGGCGACATCCGCAAGGCCATGGCAAGCCTGCGGTCCGGCGGGATCTGATCGGAAAGCCTTGGCTGACGGCGGTCTTACGCGCTTGCATACGATGCGTCGTATCGCGTATCCTCGATTTGTTCCCGGCGGGTTGCCGGGCAAGCAGCGGTTGACAGCATAGAAGAAGGCCAAGGCTGATGTTCGAGATTCTCAGCAACGACGAGATCGCCCCGCTGGTCCACAAGCTGGTGATCCGGGCGCCGCGGATCGCCGCGGCCCGAAGGCCTGGGCAGTTCGTGATCGTCCGCCACGAGGAAGGCGACGAGCGTATTCCGCTGACCATTGCCGACGCCGACGCCCAGGCGGGCACCATAACCCTTATCATCCAGGCCGTCGGGCAGGGCACGAAGGACATTGTGGCCACGCCCCCTGGGGGCGGGATCCTGGACGTGGCCGGGCCGCTGGGCCTGCCGACCGAGATCGAGAAGTTCGGCCGGGTCGTCTGCGTCGGCGGCGGGGTGGGCACGGC
>CAYOBS010000278.1:0-4879 GCA_964402305.1 uncultured Planctomycetaceae bacterium
AAGGCACGGGAGCATGCAAAAAGGTTTCTGCGTTCATCGACCGATTCGAAGGTTTAATGAAAGTGCCGCTTTGGACGCTGGAGTTGGCTTCCACGGTGGCATTCTATCGCTTTGTCAGAAACCGTGCCTCGGGGGAGGCGAGAGCCATGACCGCCGAGTTCAAGCATGTTAGGCCGAACGCCAGTGTCTTGGACGACGCCGAGAAGATCGCCGAGCGATTCGCCCCACCAAGGGGCTGACACGAAGGGGCGGGACATGGATCAGAAGATAATCCGGGATCCCGTTTACGATTACATTTCCATCGATGGCGATGACCGCTGGCTATTGGACCTGCTGGACACGCCCGAGATGCAACGGCTTCGCTATATCCATCAGCTCGGCGTCAGCTACCTGGTCTATCCCGGAGCCACTCACACGCGGTTCTCCCATTCGCTCGGCGTCATGCATCTGATGAAGGAAGTCCTCTGGCACCTTAAAGAAGAGAAATGCGTAACGCTGAAACGGGAGGACCGCGACGCTCTGCTAGCCGTCGCGGTGGTGCATGACGTTGGGCATGGGCCATTTTCGCACTTGTTGGAGTCTAAGTGGGGAGGCAAACACGAAGACTGGTCCCACCGGATTATCCTGGATGAGGGTAGCGGCGTGAATCAGGTCCTCAAGAAGAAAGGACTGGTGAAGCGAGTCGCCGCACTCCTCGAAAAGGAACAAGGCGGAGCCCCATCTTGGCAAAAGTCGCTCATCTCCAGCCAACTGGACGTGGACCGGATGGATTACCTGATGAGGGACAGCCATTTCACGGGTGTGGGCTACGGCAAGTACGACTATTACCGCTTGATTCATACGATGGCTCTGGAGGATGCGACAAAGCAGAAAGGCCAAAGAGTTCCCAACAAACAGCCGGTATGGCCGGACAAGACCAAGTATGCCCTGGAACAGTATGTATTCGCCCGGTATTACATGTACCAGAGCGTCTACTTCCATTCCTGCACCAGGGGTTACGAGAAGTTGCTGGACGCCATCTGGAACCGGGCGAAAGACTTGGCCACAACTGGAAGGAAACCTTTGCTGCCCCCTGTGGCGCCATTCTTCAGGAACGATTATGAGCCGACCGTGGAGGAGTATGTCCGCTTGCAGGAGTACCATGTCTTTTCGCAAATTGAACTCTGGAAGAACGCCCGAGACCCGGTGCTGGCCGACTTGTGCCGAAGGTTCTTGGCGCGACGTGGGTTCAAGGCCATTCCCCTGACGGAGGCAGTGACGGGGTTTTCCGGAAGTGACAAGATCTCGAAGGCGGTGGGAATCCTCGCAAGAGCAGGCGGCAACTTCGCTCTTGCGCCGCGTTGTTACCTTTTGGAAGATAAGGGCGGGGTGGAGCCTTATAAGCCTTATCGTTGGTCAGACAAAGAAGCTTCGCAACCTATCCTGATCAGACAACAGGGAAAGGTGCAGGAAATCTCCGAGGTCTTGGCACGGCTAAAGAGCGTTACAACCAGAGATGAGCAGTTTGTGCGATACTATTGCCCTGCGGAGCAAAGAAAGCCCATCGCTGCAGCTCTTTCCTAAGAAGACCATCAGTCCCACTTCGCTTAACACTGCCCATTCTAATCCATCGTTGCCCCGCGCACGACCTCCCGTTAGAATGCTCGGCATCCGGCGCCAGGACCGACGCGGCGAACAAGGACAAAAGCCAGAACAATGATTCATCGCATTGACATACGATCCAAAGAAGGCTTCGGCGACCCGCATGCCGAAGGTGTACACGCGCAGATTCGCGAACTCGGCATCGACGCCGTAAGCCAAGTCCGTTCGGCCAGGCTGTTCTTCCTGGCCGGGGACCTCTCAGCCGAGCAGGCCCGCCAGGCGGCAGAGGACCTCCTGGCCGACCCGGTCATCGAGCAGTACCACATCGACGAAGGCAGCGGCGACGGCAACGAAGGCGGAAACGCTGCCGGCGGCGCCAACGGCGAGGCCACAGGCCAGACCGATGCCGGGCAGACCGAAGGCGGGCAGGCCGTCATCGAGGTCCACCTCAAGGGCGGCGTGATGGACCCGGTGGCCGCGTCTACCGAGCAGGCCATCCGCGACATGGGGCTGGCTATCACGTCCGTCCGCACCGGCCGGCGGTACGAGCTCGCGGGCGCCGTCGACGACGCTACCCGCGAGGCCATCGCGCGCCGCCTGCTTGCCAACCCCGTCATCGAGGACATCCACTACGCCGCGCACAGCCCGCCGGAAGTTCACGGCCACAGCTACGAGTTGAAAATCATCGAGGTTCCCATACGCCAGTTCGACGATGAGGCCCTTGTCAAACTCTCGGCCGACAACGAGATGTTCCTCAACCTCACGGAGATGAAGGCGATTCAGGATTACTTCCGCCGCATCGGGCGCGAGCCGCGCGACGTCGAACTGGAGATGATCGCCCAGACGTGGTCGGAGCACTGCGTACACAAGACGTTCCGCAGCGACGTGGTTGTGCGGGACAACGCCGGCCGGGAGGTCGAGCGGTTCGAGAACCTGATAAAGTCAACGGTTTTCAAGGCGACGAAGGACCTGGCCAAGCCGTGGTGCCTGAGCGTCTTCGAGGACAACGCGGGCGTGATCGAGTTCGACGAGGCCCATGCTGTGTGCTTCAAGGTCGAGACGCACAATCACCCGTCGGCGATCGAGCCTTACGGCGGCGCGGCCACGGGTATCGGCGGGGTCGTCCGCGACCCGATGGGCACGGGCCTGGGGGCCGAGCCGGTTGCCAACACGGACATCTTCTGCTTCGGCCCGCCGGATATGCCGCTGGAGGCGGTGCCCAAGGGCGTGCTTCATCCGCGGCGTGTGATGCGCGGCGTGGTCAGCGGCGTCCGCGACTACGGCAACCGCATGGGCATTCCGACGGTCAACGGCGCGGTGTACTTTGATGAGAAGTACCTGGGCAACCCGCTGGTCTTCTGCGGGACTGTCGGCCTGCTGCCGATCGACAAGTGCCGCAAGCGCCGGCCAAACGCGGGCGACGCGATCGTCTGCGTCGGCGGGCGGACCGGGCGCGACGGCATCCACGGGGCGACGTTCAGCAGCGGCGAGCTGACGCACCAGCACGAGACGGAGTTCTCCCACGCCGTGCAGATAGGCAACGCCATCACCGAAAAGAAGATGCTCGACACGATCGTCCAGGCCCGCGACCTGGGGCTTTACTCGTGCATCACAGACTGCGGCGCCGGCGGGCTGTCCAGCGCCGTCGGTGAGATGGGCGAAACCACCGGCGCCGAGGTCCACCTCGACCGCATCACGCTCAAGTACGCCGGCCTGACCTATGCCGAGATGTGGATCTCCGAGGCGCAGGAGCGCATGGTCCTGGCCGTGCCGCCCCAAAACGTCGAGCGGATACTCAAGATATTCAGCGACGAGGGCGTCGAGGCGACCGTCATCGGCACATACGGCACCGCCAACCGCATGCTGCGGCTGTTCTACGCGGGCCGGCTCGTCGGCGAACTGGAGATGGCGCTGCTGCACGAGGGTTGCCCGCGCCCGACCAAGCCGGCTGTGTATGAGAAAACCGAGCGCCCCAGCCCCCTGCCACGTGCCCGCAAGAACTACAACGACACGCTGCTGGCGATTCTCTCCGCCCCCAACGTCGCCAGCAAGGAATGGATCATCCGCCAGTACGACCACGAGGTGCAGGGCGGCAGCGCGATCAAGCCGCTGGTGGGCGTCGGCGAGGATGGGCCTGGCGACGCGGCGGTCATCCGCCCCGTGCTCTCCAGCCGAAAGGGCGTGGTGATCTCGTGCGGAATGAACCCGCGACTCGGCGACCTGGACCCATACCAGAGCGCCTTGCACGCCGTCGATGAGGCCCTGCGAAACGCAGTTTCCGTCGGGGCCAACCTGGACCGCACCGCCATCCTGGACAACTTCTGCTGGGGCAACTGCAACAAGCCCGACAGAATGGGCACCTTCGTCCAGTCCGCCAAGGGCTGCCGCGATGCCGCACTGGGCTACGGCACGCCGTTCATATCCGGCAAGGACTCGCTCAACAACGAGTTCCAGACCGAAGGCGGCCAGACCATAGCGATCCCCGCGACGCTGCTGATCTCCGCCATCAGCGTGATCGACGATGTCTCGCGATGCGCCACCGCCGACGCGAAGGCCGCGGGCAACTTCCTGCTGCTGCTAGGCCGGACTGCCCCCCAACTCGGCGGCAGCCACTATTTGCTCGTCGAGGGCGCACAGACAGGCAACGACGTGCCACCGGTGGATGTGCCGACGAACCTGAAGGTCATGCGGGCCATCCAGGCTGCGATCCAGGCCGGCACGGTGCGAAGCTGCCACGACCTCAGCGAGGGTGGCTTAGCCATCGCGGCCGCGGAAATGGCCTTCTCCGGCGGGCTTGGCGTCGAGCTCGACCTGGCCGCCGTGCCGACAACCGACAACAGCGTCGGCGACCAGGCCCGGCTGTTCGCGGAGTCCTCTGGGCGATTCCTCGTCGAGGTCGCGCCGGACAAGTACGACGCCTTCCTGCGAATCGTAAAGGACTCCCCCGTAGGCGAGGTCGGCAAAGTTACCGATACCGGCCGAATCGTGATCAACGGCCAGGCCGGCCACGTTATCGACCTGCCCGCCGACGAGGCAAAGGCGGCCTGGCAGAAAACGTTCGATTGGTGAAAGAAGAAGCAACAGAAGAAGAGTCTAACGCAGAGAACCTGGCGCGGGCTTCGCCCGCAACCCAATTGCGGATTGCGGATTGCGGATTGCGGATTGAAGATTACCGCCGGTCGAAGCCCTCATGAAGAATTCTTCGTCGCGGGAGAAGAAATGTACGGTTAGCAGTGCAGAGAACCTGGCGCAGCCTTCGGCCGCAACCAAAGTACTAGTCGCCGCTTACGCGAAGCGC
>CAYOBS010000279.1:0-3548 GCA_964402305.1 uncultured Planctomycetaceae bacterium
CGCGCCGGACGGAGCCTCTGGTCCGACGCGGCCCGCAAGCTCCGCCGCGACCAGGCCGCCATGGCGTGCCTGGCCGTAATATGCCTCTACGCCGCCGTCGCGGTCATCTCGCCGTGGGTGCTGCGGGGCTGGGCCGGAAGCTTCAACTACGACAACATCAACCAGCCGCCGTCGGCCAACTACATCCTGGGCACCGACGGCTTCGGGCGGTCCGTCATGGAGGAAACCCTCCTGGCCGCCAACACGTCCATGACGGTGGCGCTGATGTCCAACGTCATCGCCGTGCCGCTTGGAATGCTGCTGGGCGCCATCGCCGGCTACTACGGCGGATGGGTGGACGACGTGATAGTCTGGCTGTTCACGACGCTGGCGAGCATCCCGGGCATCGTCCGCCTGATCGCCATCAAGTTCGCCTTCACCGGCAAGGTGCTCTTTGCCGGCACGTGGTTCGCCGTCAACCTCGACGGCATGGCCGGGCTATACGTCGCCCTGGGCCTGATGAGCTGGATCGGCACGTGCCGGCTCGTGCGGGCCGAAACGATGAAGATCCGCCAGCTCGATTACTGCCTGGCTGCAAGGTCCATCGGCACCGGCAGGTTCGCCACCCTGCTGCGGCACGTCATGCCCAACGTCGCCCACATCGGGATCATCAACTTCTCGCTGGGCTTCCAGGGCGCAATCACGGCCGAGGTGATCCTCAGCTACCTCGGCCTGGGTGTGAAGGACGCCCCAAGCTGGGGCCGGATGGTCGACGCGGGCAAGATGGACCTGGTCGTCGGGCGATGGTGGGAGCTTGCCGCCGCCGTCGGGGCGACGTTCATCATCGTCCTGGTCTGGAACATCTTCGGCGACCGCCTCCGAGACGCCCTGGACCCCAAATTACGTAATGCGTGATGCCGGCATGATTCTCCAAATAGATGGCGGCCAATCATGGAACATAAAATCCGAATCTCGAAATCCGAAATCCTAAACAAATTCAAAACAGCCAAATTCAAATGCTCCAAACGCCGGCGGCATTTGCGGGCACCGGGATGGAGGATGGTCGCAGCTCTTGCGAAGCGTTTTGAATTTAGTGCTTTGAATTTGTTTCGGATTTCGAGATTCGGATTTCGGATTTGTTTCACCACGCGGCCGGAAGGTAAACGAATGCAATGACCGGCAGTAACAGCAACATCAACGACAAAGCGCTCCTGACCGTTCATGACCTTCAGACGCACTTCCGCACGGACGAGGGGGTGGTCAAGGCCGTCGACGGCGTAAGCTTCGCCGTCGGCAGGCGGCAGACGTTCGCGCTGGTCGGCGAGAGCGGCTGCGGCAAGTCGGTGACGGCGTACTCGATCATCGGCCTGGTCGAGAAGCCCGCCGGACGCATCGTCGGCGGGCGGATACTGCTCGAAGGCCGGAACCTCGTGCAACTGGGCGAAAGGCAGATGCAGCAGATCCGGGGCCGGCAGATCAGCATGATCTTCCAGGAGCCGATGACCAGCCTCAACCCGGTCTTCACCTGCGGCAACCAGATCATCGAGGCCATCCGCCTGCACCGGCCCATGCCGGGCGGTCAGGCCCGCGACCTCGCCATCGAGATGCTCGAAAAGGTCGGCATCCCCGAGCCCGCCCGGAGGCTCGACGAGTACCCCCACCAGCTTTCCGGCGGGATGAGGCAGCGCGTGATGATCGCCATGGCCCTGTCCCTCAACCCCCGGCTGCTGATCGCCGACGAGCCCACCACGGCCCTGGACGTGACCATCCAGGCACAGATCCTCGACCTGATGAAGGGCATCCAGGAATCTTCCGCCCTGAGCATCCTGCTTATCACCCACGACCTGGCCGTAGTGGCTGAGACCGCCGACGCCGTCGGCGTGATGTACGCCTCGAAGATCGTCGAACTCACCGACGTGGTGAGCCTCTATGCACACCCGCTGCATCCATACACGCAAGGCCTGTTCCGCTCGCTGCCTCGCCTCGGCCAGAGCAAGCGCCGCCTCGAAACCATCCCCGGCGCCGTCCCCAACCCGCTGCACCTGCCCGTCGGGTGCAGGTTCTGCCCCCGCTGCCCGGTTGGCCGGGATATGAAACGGTGCCGTACCCAGCAGCCGCCCCTTCGCGAAGCAGCCCACAACCACTGGGCCGCGTGCTGGGAATGCCCCGGCCACGAAACCGCGCCCCAGACGGACCCGAGCACTTTTGTTCCTGGAAGACCGTAAGATGCCAGATCAGTCGGGACATGAAGGCGACGTGCTGCTGGACGTGGGGGGATTGAAGACGTATTTCCCCATCCGCGGCGGGCTGCTGGGCGGCATGGCCGGCCAGGTGCGGGCAGTCGACGGCGTTGACCTGATCGTGCGCCGCGGGCGGACGCTGGGGCTCGTCGGAGAAAGCGGCTCCGGCAAGACCACCGTCGGGCGGTCCATACTGAGGCTCATCGACCATCAGGCGGGGCACGCGTTCTTCGACGGGCAGGACCTGTTCGCGCTGAGCGAGGCCCGGATGCGCCTGATGCGCCGGCGCATGCAGATGATCTTCCAGGACCCGTTCAGTTCGCTGAACCCGCGAATGACCGTCGGCGGGATCATCGCCGAGCCGCTGAAGGTCAACACAAGCCTTGGCCGGGCCGACCGGCGGCGGCGCGTGGGCGAGCTGCTCGAGCGCGTGGGCCTTGCGGCCGGGTACGCCAACCGCTACCCGCACGAGTTTTCCGGCGGGCAGCGACAGCGGATCGGCGTGGCCAGGGCCCTGGCGACCAACCCGGACTTCATCGTCTGCGACGAGCCCGTCAGCGCGCTGGACGTGTCGATCCAGGCGCAGATCCTCAACCTCCTCAGCGACCTCCAGCAGGACCTCGGCCTGTCGTACCTCTTCATCGCCCACAACCTGGCCGTCGTCGAGCACTTCGCCGACGAGGTGGCGGTGATGTACCTCGGGCGGATCGTCGAGCGAGCCGAGGCCGGAAGCCTGTACGCCCGCCCGACGCACCCGTACACCGTTTCGCTCCTCTCGGCCGTGCCGCAGCCGGACCCGACCCGCAGGAAGACCCGCGTGCCACTGCCCGGCGAGGTGCCATCCCCAATCAACCCGCCGGCCGGCTGCCACTTCCACCCGCGCTGCCCGCTGACAAGGCAAATCGCGGCAGGACTGCCGGACTCCGAAACCCTCGCCATCCCCTCGCCAACCCTCGGGGCCACAGAGCGGGCCCAAAGAGTCCGCATTGTGGCAAGGTGTACCTTGGAAACCCCCGCGCTGCGCGGCCTGCCCGACGAGCCCGGCCACTGCCACGCCTGCCTGCTGAAATAGTGATCGGCAGCCGGTAGCCTGTAGCCGGGACAGAAAAAGGCGGAGCCGGGAACCGGGGATTGGATCGGCTTGATGCCTGCTCGCTTCAGCGAGCGAGGTATTATACGCCTTGCGGGCAATTCGCGGGCAACCCGACGCGGCGGGGGCGGATGAGCAAGAATGAGGACTCGCGAAACCTTGCTGGGATTTGCAGAAAGGCCACGCAATGATTGCGTGGCCTTTGGTGCAATGATTGCGTGGCCTTTGGTGCAATGATT
>CAYOBS010000279.1:3648-4863 GCA_964402305.1 uncultured Planctomycetaceae bacterium
GCAATGATTGCGTGGCCTTTGGTGCAATGATTGCGTGGCCTTTGGTGCAATGATTGCGTGGCCTTTGGGCTTTCCGTGCAGGCACGAGAATTGACTGGGATTCGTATTAGGTCAATCCCCGCCATCGTCCTTGTGGTAGTCCGCGCCGGTCAGCGACTTGGCGCAGGAGGCCTGCCATTCCAGGGCGGTCTTGGACATTTTCGTCATGATGTCTGGCTTGCCGGCCGCGATGTTCTTCGCCTCGCCCACGTCGGCGGTAAGGTCGTACAACTCCCAAGGCGCTTCGGGCTTGGGACGGATCAATTTGTATTGGTCGTCGATCAGCGCAAGCTGGCCGGTGGATTGCCGGCCCATCGGCCGGTTGCGGCCCGCCTGCTTGCCTTCCAGCAGCGGCAGGATGTTCACGCCGTCCAGCGGCAGCACCTTCTGACCGGGCTTCAGCTCGTAGCCCAGCGCGGCCAGGATAGTCGGGAAGTAGTCTTCCGTGCCGCACGGGGCGGTCACGGTCATCGGCTTGGCGAAGCGTGCGGGCCATTCCAGGAGGCCCGGCACGCGGATGCCTCCTTCGTAGAGGCTTCGTTTGCGGCCTCGCAGGGGCCCGGCCGAGCCGTTGTTGGGGGTTTTCTTCGGCTCCTCGGGGCCGTTATCGGAGCAGAACCACAGCATGGTGTTCTCGGCGACGCCGAGGGCGCGAAGCTCTTTCCGCAAGCGGGCGACCTGATCGTCCAGGGCGCTGATGCAGCCGAGGTAGTTCTGTGCGCCCGCGGGCTGGTTGGCGTAGAGCTTGCGGTGTTCCGGCCCGGCCAGGACGGGCAGGTGCGGCGCGTGGAACCATACGACGGCAAAGAACGGCTTATTCTCGCCTACAGCTTTGCGGATGAAGGGCACGGCGCGGTCCATGATAATCCGGCTGTCGTCGCCGTCGAGGTTGTCGGTGACCATTTGCTCCGGGCCGGACCAGTAGTGCGTGCCGTAGGGCTTGCCCGAGCCGGGGGACTTCATCGGGTCGTACGTGGGCACCTTGGCCTCGGTGGAAAAGCACGTCGCAAAGCCGTTGTCCCACGGCGGGCTGTAGTCCTTGGCGCCGCCGGGCCCGCCGCGGTTAGCGTCCTTGACGGTCTTTGTCAGCGCGCCCAGATGCCACTTGCCGAAGTGGCCCGTCGCGTAGCCCAGGCCGCCGAGCACCTCCGCCAGCGTCACTTCCTCTTTGGGCAT
>CAYOBS010000280.1:0-3540 GCA_964402305.1 uncultured Planctomycetaceae bacterium
AATGTCGCCGACCAGGTAGATCATGATGTGGTGAGCGTCGCCAAACAGCGCGAAGTGCAGCACGTACAGCAGCGCCGAAAGCACCACCAGCCCAAGCCCGAAACGAATCTGCCAAGCCTTGTCTTTCACGAGCTCAACTCCTGGGAAGTGTCTTGGGGCTGGTTCACCTGCTCGCTGAAGCGAACAGGCCGTAACAAAACGGGCTACCGGGGTTCCAGGTTCCGGGTTCCAGGTTCCGCCTCTCGCCTTTTTCTGGTTCCCGGTTCCGCCGTTCTTCTTTCCCGGCTACCCTCCTTCGCCCCTGCTTCGTGCTACTAATTCAGGTCGCTTTGGTTGAGCAGGGTAGTTCGGCCGGAGCCGAGGCGGATTTCCGGCATGCCTTCGGGCCAGACGGTAACGAAGAGGCCGAGGTCGCCGGTGCGCCTGTCGGTGGTGAAGGTCGTGCCGAGGTACCAGCGCGGGAACTTGCGGATCAGGCTCAGGCTCGATCCGAGCATCTGGCCGCTGTTGTAGTCGGCGTCGAACTGGAGGAATCCGCTGACGGAGTATTTCTCGTTGATCTGGTATGTCGCCCCGACGGTGGCGATGGTCGAGTCGAGGTCCTCGATGCTGCGGATGCCGAGGTAGTATCGCAGACGCGGGTCGCGCTGGACGGCCACGCCGAAGTCCCAGCGGCCCATCACGTGCCGGTTGACGTCGTAGCTGCCGTCGGCCAGGAAGGTCGTCGAGTCCGAAATGCTCCACTGGTAGTCGTAGTTGATGGAGTCGCGGGCGATGCTGTACTCCGGCCGGTAGAAGAAGAACCGCCCGTCCGACGGCGGGTCGTCGAACCCGTCGCCGTCGAAGAAGGCCCCGGTGACGGCCAGGCGCATCCAGTCCACGGTCCGGCGGTTCTCGCCCTCGCCGCGCTTGGTCTGCAAGCGCTGGGCAAGGGTCAGGCCGACGCCGCTTTTTCGCCCAAGGTGGCCCTCGACGTCCGGGTCCATCGGGTAGAGGTCGTCCGGGCCGACGCCGCGGGCGCTTTCGCCCATGAACGCCACCACTTCCGGCGTTACGACGTGCTTGATGCCGTCGAGATCCCACAGCCGGCTGTGAATGTCGTTATAGACACGCCAGAAGTGCATGTTCGACCTCACGCCGAGCTGGCCGTACTGGCGGTCGCCCTGGCCCATCTCGGGCCGGCCCATGAAGCCCGCCTCGGGCTTCTCCGACCAGTACGTAACCCGCCCGACGGCGTAAGGCACGACGTTGACAGGCCCCAGGTGCATGGGCCAATCGACCTCATCGCGGGTGTCCAGCCTGCCCATGAAGCTGCTGTCATCCTCCTTCATGGCGTTGTCCGGCCGGAATCGGTTGACGCCCGCGCGGTTCTCGCTGAAGAACGTCAGCTTGTCATCCGCGATGGACTGCCCGATGAGGTTGAAGCCGAACTGTGGCAGGCTTTCGGTCTGGGTCTGGAAACGGTTGAGCCGGTACTGGAGAAGGGCCGTCAGCGCCCAGTTATCCTGCTGCTTCTTGGCGTACAGGAGCGTTTCCTGGTCCTTGCCGGTAAAGTACTCGTTGGGGAAGAACTCTTCCAGGAAGTGCCGGTCGCAGAAGTAGCTCAACTCGAACTGGAGTTCCCAGTCGCTGGGCAGGTACTGCTTGTGGCGCTCAAGGAGCCAGCCGCGGTTTTGAGGCGAGTAGAGGTCATTTCGCGTCTTGGCGCCGAAGTCGTCATTCCGCTGCTGGTCGACTACTCCGTAGGCCTTGGAATAGCCGTGGTAGCTCTGGCGGTCGTAGTCCAGATCGACCCCCAACAGGGGGCCTCGCTCATACCAGTCGGCCTCGAGGGTGGCGTTGACGCCCTTGGGCTCGGCGAGCCCCAGCAGGCGGAAGAGGTGCCACTCGGTCTCTCCGCCGAATCCCATCCGCCCGTGGCTGCCGACGCTCACGCGGCGCAGCGGGGTGGTGTTCTCGCTGAAGTCGCTCTTGCTGCCTGGCGTCCACGCCACGGGCACGCCGTACACGTCGAACGTGGCGTCCTTGACCTGCGTCAGCCATTGCTGCTCGCCGACGCGGACGGCCTTGGCGTCGTAGGGCGTCTCGTCCTTGACGTAAGCCTCGCGTGCGGCCAGGGCGAAGCTCGGCGTGTGGAAGTCGCTGGTGGTGACCACGGCCTTGCGGAACATTATCTCGCGGTCGGACAGTACGCGAGCCTCGTCGGCCCGGATGTACATGGGGATCTCCCGGTTCTCCTCGACCGCCCGGAAGACCGGCTTGACCATCAGCGCCCGGTTTGTGGTGAAGTCGTAGTACGCCGACGGGCCGCGCATGTAACGCGAGCCGCGGGAGATGACCACGTCGCCGTCGAGATACACGCCCGTGACGACCTCCTGCCCGCCGCCGGGGGTCTCGATGCCCGTCACCTTCGGCGCGAACGGCACGGCCGAGGCGCTCTTTTTATCACCGTCCCCGGCCGCTCGACGAGCGCTGAAGATCACCGCGGTCTGAGCCCGCATTTCCAGGAAAAGTCCGCTCTCGGGATTGCCCTGTGCAACGTACACGTTGCCGTGGGCAATGGTTACTCGACGCTTTTGGTTGGCATCGGCGATTTCCTGGCTGCTGAAGCGGTCGGCGTGGAACTCCACCGGCAGCACCGGCTTGGGGGCCTGCGGCTTGCGGACGTCAATGGGCGTGGCCGGGCGGGCGACTCGCAACGCCGGCTGGGGCGCCGGGGTGCTGGAGATTATCAGTGCCGGCAACTCGGCCGGGGCCGTGGCGGTTGCAGTCGCGGCATTGGCGGCGTCCTGGCGTGTGGCCAAGGCTCGCTTGTAGAGCGGGAAGTCCGCCAGCGGCTTGGGCGACATCGTGCCGGACGCCCGCAGCCTGCCCAGGCAGCGGAGCGTGACGAACATCATCTTGTCGCTGGTGGTCGAACCGCCAGGCTCGGCAACCGTGGCGTTGCCCTCGATGAAAATCTCCATGTCATACTGGCAAAGCCCCCCGCCTGTCGGCTGGCTGCGGATCCAGATCACCGCGTCGCGGCCGCCCAGAACGTATTGCCCGAGGGTCAGGCCAAAATCGCCAAGAACGACCATCGCCTCCTGACCGTTGTCGGTGAAGGAGTGAATCTCCTTGCCCTGGATACGGGCATCCTCGTGGATGTAGTCGTTGCCCATCGCGGCGGAGACTGCCGCGAAAGCAGCCGCCACGGCCGCCAGCCGCCACAGGACGGAAGATTTCGTACGGTCGATCATTTCAGCATAAGCCTCTTGTGAACCAGCCCGAGTTAGCACTGCGCCGGCCGATCGTATGCCCTCGATTATATGCCCCCGCGCGGGCAAGTCAATTGTCCTCAATGATTAGATTTTTCCGCCGGGCAATGACCGGCGGGCTGGAAGGCCGAATGCTGAACGCTGAAGGCAGAATGCGGAAGGCGGAAGGCGGAATGCCCGGCGGGGAAATGCCGAATGCCGAATGCTGAATGCTGAACGCTGAAGGCTGAATGCCCGGCGGGGAAATGCCGAATGCCGAATGCTGAATGCTGAACGCTGAAGG
>CAYOBS010000280.1:3640-4848 GCA_964402305.1 uncultured Planctomycetaceae bacterium
GAATGCTGAATGCTGAACGCTGAAGGCTGAATGCCCGGCGGGGAAATGCCGAATGTTGAATGCTGAACGCTGAATGCCCGAAGGCCAAATGTCCCAATGCCCAACTAGAAGACAACAACCGCCTGCCTCGCCGCAACGCCTTGCCTTGATCCCTCGGTTTCGCCTTGAGAATTTGGCATTCGTCATTTAGCATTCGAGCATTGAGCATTTGCGGTTCAGCATTCGGCATTCGGCATTTGGCATTCGGCATTTGTGGCCTTTAGCCTTTGGCATTTGACATTCAGCATTCAGCATTCAGCATTCAGCCTTCGGCTTTTGACAGGAGCCCCCATGTTATTGACCACCAACGACCACGTGCTTTTCTACGGCGACAGCATCACCGACTGCGACCAGGCCAGCGGCATTAACGAAGGCCTGGGCTGGGGTTACGCCGCAATGGCGGCCGGGACCCTCATGGCCCGACATCCGGGGCTCAACATCCGCTGCTCCAACAAGGGCCTTAGTGGATATCGGGTCTTCGACCTCGAGCGCCGGCTGGACGAACTGGTGCTGGCGATAAAACCCACCGTGGTGTCGATCCTGATCGGCATTAACGACACCTGGCGCCGGTACGACCAGAACATCATCTCGGAAGTCCCCGCCTTCGAGGACTGCTACCGGCGAATCCTCTCGACCATCCGCAAGGAGCTCGCAGCCAGGCTGGTGATCTGCGAGCCGTTCCTGCTGCCGATCCCCGCCGACCGCGCGGCGTGGCGGCAGGACCTGGACCCGCGCATCGCGGCCGTCAGGCGCGTGGCGATGGACTACGGCGCCACGTACGTCCCCCTGGACGGCATATTCGCAGCCGCGGCCTGCCGGCGCGAGATGGAATACTGGGCCCCCGACGGCGTCCACCCCACCGCCGCCGGCCACGGCCTGATCGCCCAGGCCTGGCTGAGGGCGGTGGGAGCGTAAAATAGGTGACTGCCCCGAATGGCCACGAAGTCGATCCCGACTTCCGGGAATTCCAAATCTGGGGACAAAATCTGGGAAAATCTGGGGACACCATACAGATTTTAAAATCTGGGGACACCATATAGATTTTCCTTGCCAACTCGGTGTGAAAAATCTGGAAAAATCTGGGGACACCATACTGGTAATGCCTCGAAATCTGAAATCTGGAAAAATCTGGGGACACCATACTGGTAATGCCTCAGTTACGGGGGGTG
>CAYOBS010000281.1:0-3508 GCA_964402305.1 uncultured Planctomycetaceae bacterium
CCTTGGGCCTCTGGATGCAGTTGGTGGTCATCAGGATAGCGCCGGGGAACTCGTCGAACTCCTTGCGCTGGTCCTGCCAGGCCCCGCCGTAGTTGCCAACCAGGTGCGGATGCTTCTTGAGGGCCGGATAGCCGTGTGCCGGCAGCATCTCGCCGTGCGTGTAGACGTTGATGCCCGTCCCGGCCGTCTGCTCCAGCAGCAAATCCAAGTCCTTCAGGTCGTGCCCGGAAACGACGATGCACTTGCCCGCCACGGGCGTCACGCGAACGGCCGTTGGCGTCGGCTGGCCGTAGGCGCCGGTGTTCGCGGCGTCCAGCAGGCCCATCACCTTCAGGTTGACCTGCCCGCACTTGAGCACGGCCGGGACAAGCCGGCCGATGTCCTTGGCGGCGTCGGTGGTCAGGAAATCAAGCGCCTCGTGGAAGTATGCGTAGACTTCATCGTCCTGCCGGCCGAGGATCTGGGCATGGTCGGTGTAAGCGGCCGTGCCCTTCAGGCCGTAGACCAGCAACTCCTGAAGGCCCGTCACGTCGGGCCCGAGCTTCTCGAGCCTGCCGGCGATGGTCAGCGCCTGGCCCTGTCCAACGAGCCCGTCGAGGTCGCCGGCGAGGGTTTGCCCGGCCGGGCAACCGAGCTGCTCGACCTTCCTGCCTGCCTTTCCGCACGCGGTCTCGTACGTCGCCTGGGCCTTGGCCAGCATCTTCTCGCCCTGCGCCAGAACCTGCTGGAGCCGCCTGGGGTCGAAGTTCACGTTGGTTATCGTGCTGAACAGCGCCTTGATGACGTAGACGTCCACGTCGTGGTCCTTGGCGCCCATTTGCCGGCTGCGGTGGGCGTAGCGGGCGATTCCCTTGACCAGGTGGATCACCAGGTCCTGAAGGGCCGCGGTCCGGGCATCTTTGCCGCATACGCCTTGAACCGTGCAGCCCGTGCCCTTGGCGGTCTGTTCGCACTGGAAGCAGAACATGTTCATCTCGCGATCCTTTCCGTTTTCTTCTGTTCTATAAAAGGTACTTGATCAGCCAATCGACCCGCCCGCGCTTTATAAAGTATATGCCGGAAAAACGCATCACTTCCCTTCACTTCTTTTATTTGATGATGGTCCCGTCGATGCCGACGGTGATGTCCGTCATGCGAAGGTCCATCCGCCCCGAGGCCGCCAGGGCCGCCTGCACCACCCGGACGATCCCGCCGCAGCAGGGCACTTCCATGTGTGCCACCGTGATCGAGCGGATTGCGTTGCCGGCGAAGATCCGCGTCAGCTTCTCGACGTACGGCCCGACGTCGTCGAGCTTGGGACACGCAATGACCAGCGTCTTGCCCGCCAGCAGCCGCTCGTGGAAGTCCGGCAGCGCGAAGGCCACGCAGTCGGCCGCGATGAGAACGTCGGCGTCCTGCCAGATCGCCCCAGCCGCCGGCACAAGCGCCAACTGCACGGGCCAATGGCCCAGCCGGCTTGCGGGCGCCGGCCCGGCTGCGCCGGCAGGTCGCTGGACCCGCGGCGCTGACTGGGCAGCGGGCTGAAGCTGACGCAGACGCGCCCCCGGACAGCCGCCTGCGGCGTGCGGGCCGCCGGCAGTAGCCGGTAGTCCGTAGCCGGTAGCCGGTGTTTCCCCTCCTGAAGTCTGAAGTCTGAAGTCTGAAGTCTGAAGTCCGAAGTCTGAAGCCTGAGGTCTGGAGTCTGAAGTCTGAAGCCTGGAGTCTGAAGCCTTCTTCTCTTGTGTCTTCTCAGCGCTCTCTGCGTTGAAATGCTCTTCCACCGCCGCCTCGTCGAACTCCTCGGCCGGGCGCTCCTCGATAATTATCGCGTCCTTGGGACATTTGCCCAGACAGTTGCCCAGGCCGTCGCAAAGGCTCTCCGCCAGCAGGCGGGCCTTGCCGTCAATGACGCGAATCGCGCCCTCGGCACAGTTCGGCACGCACAGCCCGCAACCGTCGCACTTGTCTTCCTCTATCCTGACGATCTTCCGGGTTCGTAAGTTGTTCATGAGTTCTTCTCTGAAAAGAAGGTAGTAGGTAATCCGCCACAGGCGGAGTAGGGATTAGGCGACAGCCATCGTTCTCGTCCTCGTCCTCGTTCTCGTCCTCGGCTTCTTCTCCTGTCAGGTGAACCGAAGGTTAATGTTTGACTGCGTTGAAATCTTCTTTTGTTCCAGCCAAAGGCCGCGCCGCAAACCTGTCGCACTCGTCTCAACCGTCACTCACATTCTCGGCGATTCGCTGGCCGCACACCTTGACTTACGTCAATTCGGCGGGATTTATCTTTGAATATGTTTGAAATAGTTTATCGCGGAAGCGACAACCTGTTTTGCGATAGATGGTTAGCGTCCTTATCTCCCCATTATTAGCGTCCCGTTCCCTCCACGTATTTCCCCGCACGGGGTCCGCCACGAGGGGCGGATTTGCCGGCCCGTCGGGCGAATCCTATACTTCCGGCATGGGATCTGGAGCGATCCAACATCTTCGGGTTCTGGGCGATAAGCCGGCTGTCTCGCCGATCGTCGTCCAAGGGCAAAAGCACGTCGTGGAAGTCCACGTGCGGCGTGTGCAGGTTCAATCGCGGCCGCAAGACCGGCGGAAGAACCACCTGCGCCGTTATGTGTTTCGCGGCCTCGATGAACTCCGCCGTCAACAAGCCGATACCGATCAAACGCGGCCACCGCCCAAGATGAACTTGGCGGAATAGGGTCAGAACGGGGGGGGGGGGAAAAAAGCGGACGCTGACCATTTCAGGCCCCGCCCCCAGCCGTCACTCGCTGCCTTGGGCCAGGGCGGCGGGCTCACGCTGGCGTACGCGACCCTGGAGCCCGGGTCGCCCGGGCCGCGCCGGTGTACCCGTTCCTGTCGGACTACAAGCGTGTCTGGAAGATCGACCAGGACACCGGGGCATACGTCGAGCTCAAGGACTACTTCCGCCGCTTCGACCCGCGGCACGAGCGCGAAGACGATGTCTGGACTCGCCTGGGATACGTCGATGTGCAGTACATCGCCCCGCGGATAAAGGCACAGGTCATGCTGGCCGTGGGCCTGCGCGACACGGTCTGCCCGCCCTCGACGCAGTTCGCGGCCTGTAACAAGATTACGTCGCCAAAGTCGACGGTGCTCTACCCGGACTTCGGCCACGAGACCCTCCCCGGCCACAGCGACGCGACATTCCAGTTCATGGCGGGATTGTAGCGGGCAACACCCCATTCTTTCCGGTTCTTCCTGTTAGCCCGCATCAGCAGGCTTACCGGCACCTGGCAGCCTCCAGGCCAAGGCCGGCCGCAAGAGTAAGCGCGCTGAAAGCGTGCTAAGAAGAAGCCACAGAAACAAGGATTGGCGCGCCGCCGACCACCCAGGGCTAAAAGCCCTGGTCTATACCCCCGCTAGCGCGGGGTCGAAGCCCCGTGAACGGGGCTTGCCCCGAAGGATGCCGTTGGCCCGGGTCAGGCGACAACCATAGCCCCGTTCACGGGGCTTGCCCCGAAGGATGCCGTTGGCCCGGGTCAGGCGACAACCATAGCCC
>CAYOBS010000281.1:3608-4837 GCA_964402305.1 uncultured Planctomycetaceae bacterium
CGTTCACGAGGCTTTGATCCGCCGCAGGCGGAGTATAGACCAGGGCTTTTAGCACTGGGTACAATCGGCACAATCTTTCTTTGTTTCTGTTTTGCGTTTAGCACGCTTTCAGCGCGCTTTAGACGGGGCTTTAGCCGAAAAGGAGCCGCCATGTCGCTACGGGCATATGCCGAAATCAACCTGCACATCACTTGGCACGTCAAGGATAACAGCCCAATCCTGACGGACATGATCGAGGCGCAGACGCATCGGTTCCTTCGCGGCCGGGTGATGTGTACGCCCGGCGCTTTGTTCCATGAAGTCGTTGGAACGGACGATCATATCCACATGGTGGCGTCACTGCCACCCGACGAGTTGATCAGCGGCTGGATCGGCAAGCTCAAGGGCGCCAGCAGCCATTTCATCAACAACGAGATCGCCAACCACAAGCTTCTCCACTGGCAGGCCGGCTACGGCGTGGTGGTGTTCGGCACGGCGCATATTCCGTGGGTGGTCAATTACGTGCGAAACCGGAGAAAGCATCACAAAGACGGCACGACGATTGGCCGCCTTGAACGGACGGAGCCAAAAGAGGCGGAGGATGAACAGACGGGCCAAGGCCCGCCGCAAGAGTAAGCGCGCTGAAAGCGTGCTAAGAAGAAGAAACAGAAACAAGGATTGGCGCGCCGCCGACCCCCCAGGGCTAAAAGCCCTGGTCTAAACCCCGCCTTCGGCGGGGCGAAGCCTGCCTGCCGGCAGGCAGGCCCCGTGAACGGGGCTGGAAGACAGTAACGCTACACAGGTACAAAGCCCTGGTCTAAACCCCCGTTATCGCGGGGTCGAAGACTGCCGGCAGGCAGGTTTCGTGCTTCGGATTTCGGATTTACTGAGCGGCAGACTGTCCAGTAATTCTGAACCGCTGCACCGGCGGTCTGGTTCTCCTGTGCGAACCAGCGCCAAGAGCGGTCGAACATGAACCTTCGGTTCACCCGAGGAGACGAAAAGCCGAGGACGAGAACGAGGACGAGGGCGAGAACGAGGGCGAGGGCTGTCGCCTGACCCCTATTACCTATTTACCTATTACCTACTACCTATTACCTACTACCTACTACCTTTTCTTCAGGGCGGTCGATCCGCCGCATTGTCGGCGGGGTCCTGGAAGGAGCAGAGCATGGCCGGGCATAACAAGGCGATCGGCGGCGGGGGATTCCATCACGTGGCCATCAAGGTGGCCAACTTCGATGAGTCCG
>CAYOBS010000282.1:0-4824 GCA_964402305.1 uncultured Planctomycetaceae bacterium
GCCCTCATGAAGAATTCTTCGCCGCTGGAGAAGAAATGTACGGTTAGCAGTGCAGTGGCACATGAGGTCGCGGGTCGCAGGTCGTAGGGAGCGCTGGCAAGTGAGCATGGCTGATGGCAAGAGCAGGATCAAGGCTCTGCCACCCTACTACCTACTACCTATTACCTATTGCCTTCTTTTCAAGGCAGAGGACATTTGAGAGCAGCGATGAAATACGCACTTATCATCCCCGACGGCGCCGCCGACGTCCCGCTTGAGGAACTCGGCGGCAGGACCCCGCTGGAAGTCGCGAAGATACCCAACATCGCCTGGATCGCCAGGAACGGGCGAGTCGGCACGGCCCGCAACGTGCCGCCCAACCTGCCGCCGGGCTCTGACGTGGCCACCATGTCCCTGCTCGGCTACGACCCGCTGGAGTACTACTCCGGCCGGGCGCCGCTCGAAGCGGCCGCCCAGAAGCTCCAGGTCGCACCCGACGAATGGATTTTCCGCTGCAACTTCGTGACGATCATCGACGGGGTGATGGAGGATAACTCGGCCGGTCACATCTCGACCGAGGAGGCCAAGGCCCTGATCGAGCAGCTAAACGCCTCCGTCGCCCCGCCGGGCGTGCGGTTCTACCCGGGCGTGAGCTACCGGCACCTGATGGTCGCCAAGGGCGAATTCAAGGTCGCCACCACCGCCCCGCACGACATCCTCTCCAAGCCCGCCGCCGACGCCCTGCCGACAGGGCAAGGCAGCCAGTTGCTCCGGAACATCATGGCCGAGGCCGGGAAAGTCCTGGCTGACAGCGAAATAAACGCCACCCGCCGGGACCTCGGCGACAACCTCGCCACCGACATCTGGCTGTGGGGCGAGGGCAAGATGCCCACGCTGCCGTCGTTTGAGTCCCGCTACGGCAAGACCGGCAGGATGATAACCGCCGTGGACCTGCTTCGCGGCCTGGCGGGGCTTATCGGCTGGGAGTGCATCGAGGTCGCCGGCGCCACCGGCTACCTGGACACCAACTACGCCGGCAAGGGCGCCGCGGCCGTCGCGGCCCTGGACGACTGCGACCTGATCTGCGTACACGTCGAGGCCCCGGACGAGGCCGGACACAGCGCCGACGCCAAGGGCAAGGTCGCCGCCATCGAGCAGATCGACAGGCACATCGTCGGCCCGCTGCTGGAGCGGCTCAAGGCCGAGGGCGACGACTGGCGGATCCTCGTCCTGCCGGACCATCCCACGCCTTGCACCATCCGCACCCACACGGCCGAGCCCGTGCCCTTCGCCATAGCGGGCAAGAGGATCGAGTCGGTCATGCACGGTCTGTTCACCGAGCGGGACGCCGCCGCCGGCGATCTGCACATCGACCGCGGCTGCGAACTGATGGCGTACTTCCTGACCGTGAGATGAGCTGCGGCGCGAAGAATAACGCCTTACGGCGTCACTACGAACGCTTCGCGTGTGATTAGCTGGCGCGGAGATTCGAAGATGCCTCTGGCGTTCGTAGTGTGCCCGTCAGGGCATATTCTTCTGGGCTGTGCATAGGGGAACGTCTTACGGCGTCACTACGAACTGTCCAGGCCCGGCCGAAGCATCTTGGCGGGGCCGCAACGCAACCGGCTCTGACGGCTAATTCCTTCTGGACTTCCGCCCAAAACGCGTTACATTCCGGTGGATTCGACCCCGGCCCGGGCCGCGGGCTTGCAAGCGGAAAAGGAACCCAGAACGGGCAGGTGAAAATGAGCATAGTTGTCATGAAGTTCGGCGGCACGAGCGTGGCGGACGCCGGCCGCATCCGCGCCGCGGCACAGCGCGCGATCTACGCGCGCAACGCGGGCCACCAGGTCGTCATGGTCGTCTCGGCTATGGGGCATGCCACCGACGAACTGGTCTGCCTGGCGGCCCGGATAACCGACAACCCGTCCAAGCGGGAGATGGACCAGTTGCTGGCCACCGGCGAGCAGGTAACAATCTCGCTGATGGCGATGGCGATGGAGGCCATGGGCGCCCCGGCGATAAGTTTCACCGCCGGGCAGATCGGCATCATCACCGACAACGTTCACACCAAGGCCAAGATCAAGTCAATCGACGTTCAACGGCTGAGGGCCGCGCTCGATGCCGGAAAGATCGGGATCGTCGCCGGCTTCCAGGGCGTCACGGAAGACGGCGCGATAACCACGCTGGGCAGGGGCGGAAGCAACGTCACGCTCGTGGCCATTGCCGCCGCACTGGGCGCCAAGATGTGCGAAAACTACACGGACGTCGACGGCATTTTCACGGCCGACCCCAGGATCGTGCCCAACGCCAGGAAGATCGACGTCATCAGTTACGACGAGATGTTGGAGCTTGCCAGCCTCGGCGCCAACGTGCTGCACAACCGCGCGGTGGAGTTCGCCAAGAAGTACAACGTGCCCATCCACGTGCGCAACAGTCAGAACAACAAGAAAGGGACGATGATCGTGGCTGAAACCGAATCCATGGAACGAATCGTGGTCAGCGGCGTGGCCCTGAAGGACAAGCTCGCCCGCATCACGCTGCGGAACGTCCCCAACCATCCCGGCCTGGCGGCAAGCATCTTCCAGACTATCGCGACCAACAACATCGTCGTCGACGATATCATCCAGACCATCGCCGACAACAAGACCGCCACCATCGCCTTCACCGTCGATATTGCCGAGCTGCCCGAGACGAAGAAGGTCATGGATCATCTCGCCCGTGAGCTGAAATGCGAGGCGACCATCGAGGACCACCTGGCCAAAGTCTCCGCCGTCGGAATGGGAATGCGTATGCACACCGGCGTGGCCGAGAGAATGTTTGCCGCCCTTGCCGCCGGGAAAATCAACATCCAGAACATCACCACCAGCGAGATCAAGATTTCCGTCCTGATCGACCGCGGCCAAGGCCCGCAGGCCCTGCGCCTGGTGCATGACGCCTTCGACCTCGGCGCCGCGCCCGCCAGGCCCGCCACCAGGAAACGCGCCGCAAAGCGGGCCGGGAAGGCGAAGAAAAAGTGAAGTGACCCGCCACAGGATATTACCGCCCAAGCTCACCGGCACGCAGCGCCGCCAACGGTACGCCGCGCGCCGCGCGGGCTGGGCTCTCGCGGCGGCGATGCTGCTGCTGGGCCTGTACGCCGGCGACCGTGTCGGCCTGTTCGGGCGGGCGCCCAAGCCCGTCGGGGAGGACTACATCCGCTACAACGACAAGTCTTTCCGCGTCGTCCTTGTGGTGGACGGCGACACCCTGGATGTCGACGAGCCAGACGACGGCAAGCCCGCCACGCGGATCAGGCTATGGGGCGTTGACACGCCGGAAACCAAGGCCCCCAATAAGCCCGTCGAGCACTTCGGGCCCGAGGCGTCGGCCTTTACGGCGCGGATGTGCGAAGGCAAAACCGTGCGCCTGCAACTGGTACACGGCAAGACGCGCGACAACTACCATCGCCTGCTGGCGTACGTGGTCCTGGCCGACGGGACGATGCTCAACAGCGAACTCATCCGCCAGGGCTACGGCTACGCCGACCCGCGATTCGACCACCCGGCGAAAGTCCAGTTCCAGGAGCTCCAGGCCCGCGCCCGCCAAGGGCGCCTTGGCCTGTGGAAAGACCTCAAGCCCGCCGACCTGCCGTACTACATGCAGAACTGACGATACGGCAAAGCGATTCAGAGCCAGCGGCCAATTGCCGCCCGGCAAATCCGAAATCCGAAGCACGAAATCCTAAACAAATCCAAAGCACCAAATCCCAAACGGGGACAAAGAAGAGAGCATTTGAATTTAGTGCTTTGAATTTGTTTCGGATTTCGAGATTCGAGATTCGGATTTACGGACTCATGATAATTCACAATCTATTCGCCGCGCCGCACTGGCGTCAGTCGCCGCTTTGGACCTCTCGGTTGGGATGGTGGGCGTCGACCGCCAGTATGCCGCGGAGGGATTCCAGCGTCGCCGCCTTCTTGCCGATCCGCCCGACCAGCAGGCTCAGCGGCAGGCGGCGGTTGTCGCGGAACGTGATGATGATCCGCCCGAAGCCCATGATCCGCTCCAGGAAGTCGCCCGTGTCCACCCGCGTACTGTAGTCCTCGCGCGAGATCTGCTCGCCCGACTCGGTCACGCCCACCTGGATGTTCATGTAGTTCGGCGTGATGGCGACGTAGTAGAACAGGCCCTTGACCCACGAGACCAAGATGCCCACCGAGAACAGCAGGCCGATGAACAGGAACCCCTGCCAGCTCATCGACACCGACACGCGCCCCAGCAGGTGCAGGAACGCCGCAAGCTTGCCCAGCAGGTGCAGCCAGAGCACCAGAAGCAGCACCAGAAGCACGATGACCGACAGGACCTTGAAGGACATCTCGTACTCATCGATCAGGAACGAGACCACAAACGCCAGCAGCCACAGGCCACCGACGACCTGGGCGGCGGTCTGGGCGGCGGGCTGTTGCGGGATGACCTTCCACTCTATCATGAGCATCGCCAACGCCCCGATAAACGACATGAGGATGGCCGGCAGATAGAGCACCTTGCGGCTCCAGTCGAAGCAGATGAGCCATTCGTTTATGTCCTGGTCGAGATCGAGTTGCCTGGCCACGCGGTAGCGAGTCCGCAGCGTATTGCGAAGCAGCAGGAACATCAGCGCCGTCAGGGCGACCAGGGCCAGCGGCACCGCCAGGATGACGTACTTGTCCCAACCCCAGTTGACGATTGGTTGTGTCGAAGCCGAGATGGCAGCCAGCATGGTTCATCCTTTCCCGTCACGGACGGCTCGCGGGAAGCAGCCGGTCCCTTGGAACGTGCTTTATCGTTCTTGGTCAATCCGCCGCCCGCCGGCGCGGCCGGGCC
>CAYOBS010000283.1:0-4809 GCA_964402305.1 uncultured Planctomycetaceae bacterium
CTTCCTACTTCCTACTCCCTTTTCTTCCCCTTCCCTCCTTCCGCCTTCCGCCTTCCTACTTCTGCCTTCCTACTTTCCCCTTCCCCTCTTCCGCCTTCGCCCTCGCGGCCGCGTCTGCCATCGCGTCCTTGACCATCCGCTCAAGCGCGGCGTCGGCCAGCGGGACCAGGCCGTGCTTGCGATATGTGTCCATCACCACCTTGACCGTGTCGGCATAGGGGCTTGCCTCGGCGGCCCCTGCGGTGAGCGAAGTCGAACCGCCGCACGTGGCGATGAACTTTACGAAGCCCCTGGCTGTGTCGCCGGCCTGCGGATGTACGTACAACCACAGCCGCTCTGCGGTAATCCTCTATTCATTCCCGCACGATCTCGAAGCCCAGGTCGCGGATCATCTCGCAGGCGGCCTCAGCGGACTGCCCGCCGGTCGTCAGATACCCGCTGACGAAGATCGAATCCGCCGCGTACAACGCCAGCGGTTGCAGGCTGCGAAGGTGGTGCTCCCGCCCGGCTGAGGCGCGAATCTCCGCCGCCGGCAGCAGCAGCCTGGCCAGGCAGAGAACCTTTAGGCACTTTCGCGGGTTCAGTTCGCTCGCCCGGCCCGCCAGCGGCGTGCCGGCGATGGGCACCAGGAAGTTAATCGGCACGGCCCGCGGGCCGATCTGCCGCAGCGCCAGCAGCATGTCGATGACATCCTCGTCGCTCTCGCCCTGGCCGACGATGCCGCCCGAGCATATCTCCAGCCCCGCCGCCTGGCAGTTGGCGATGGTGTCCAGCCTGTCCCTGTAGCTGTGCGTCGTGCAGATCTGCCCGTAGTATCGTTCGGATGTGTTGACGTTGTGGTTGACGCGGTCCAGCCCGGCCTGCTTGAGCCGCCGGGCCTGGTCTACGCTCAAAAACCCCAGCGACCCGCACAGCGACAGCCCTGCCACGGCCAACTTTATCCGGCCCAGTGCCTCGCACAGCCGATCCAGCTCCGCCTCGCTCGGGCTCGACCCGCTGAGCGCCATGCAGAACCGCCTCGCCCCGGCCGACTTGGCCCCAAGCGCCCCGGCCAGCAACTCGTCGGCGCTTATCAGCGGATACCGGTCAATCTCCGCCGTCGAGATGCTCGACTGCGAGCAATACCGGCAGTCCTCCGGGCACAGCCCGCTCTTTGCGTTGCTGAGAACCTGGATATGCACCCGCGCGCCGAAGTGCCGGCTGCGGACACGCCACGCCGCATCCAGCAGCACCAGGATGTCCTCATCCGGGCAGCCCAGCACCATGCGGCACTGCCGGCGCGTCAGCGCCTCGCCGGCCAGCGCCGCGGCTGCAAGTTCATGAAAAGACATATCGAGAAACCTTTACGAACCTTCCCATCCGGGCCGGGCCTCACCATTGGTTGCGTCCCGGCCGAACGCCGTAGGCGGACGCGACTCATGACTTTACCCGCCCTGGGGCGTGGGGTCAATTGCAGGCAATGCGCCACCAGGTTTGCTGGACCACCTCGGCGGATCAACACAGCTTGCATAATAGCCAACCGGGCTGTAGTGTTGGGCTTGGCACATTGGCACCCCGCCAAGGGTTGAAAGGGAACACTATGTCAAAGAGAAGCTCGCAACTGGTGAGTCAGCACTTGGAAAATATCTCCCGCAAGATGCTGGAAGATCACCAGGATGTCATACGTTCGTTTGTTCGCGGGCGGTACGGCATCTACGCCATGTACCGACGAGGGAAGCTCTATTACGTGGGCTTGGCAAGCAGCCTTCTTGGCCGATTGAAGGCGCACATCAAGGACCGCCACGCCAACAACAACTGGGACCGGTTTAGTGTATATCTGACCATAGGACCCCAGCACATGAAGGAGATCGAATCACTTCTCCTGCGCATCGCCAGCCCCTCTGACAATCACGTTCGGGGCAAGTTCATAAAATCCGAGAACATTCTTCCGAAAGTGAAGGCCCAGTACCGTCACCGGAGGGAAGAAGAATACGAGGACTTGTTCGGGCCCAAAAAGAGGGCGAAGATTTCACCTGGTAAGCCAGACAACCTCAAAAGTGCTCGAATCCCGACGCTGCAACCCTATGTTGAAAGTCTCTCGCAGTTGCGGGCGCGATTCAAAGGCAAGTGGGTTCGTGCGTGGGTGCGCCGCAATGGTATGATCTTTTTCAATAGTAAGCGTTACACATCCCCATCGGCGGCAGCGAAGGCAGTCGTTGGGCACACCTGCAGCGGCTGGCAATTCTGGAATTATGAGCGGGGGCCCGGTGACTGGGTTCCCCTGAAAGAACTCAGGAAATAGCCGCGCGGGCCTGCGTTGCGGCGAGGCCGCCCCCCGCTACTCGGCAATCCTCCTGAGCCATCCTGTCAGGTTGGTGACCAGGAGCCGCTGGTTCTCGATCTTGCGGGCAATGCGGCAGACGAGGATGCGTTTGTCGGCGTCGATCATGTCGGCTGTCCTGTTCAGGCGGTCGATCATGTCCGTCGAGGGGTCGCTGGTGAGCTTGATCTCGACGGCCCAGCGGTGCGTGGCCCAGTCGAGGACCAGGTCCAACTCGTAGCCGTCGGAGGTGCGGAAGAAGAACGGCTGGGCTCCTTTGCCCGCGGCCCAGAGGGTGGCGAGCGTCTGCTCGATGACAAAACCCTCCCAGCTATGGCACAGCCAGGGCTGTCGGTAAAGGTGTTCCAGGTCGGTCACGTTCATCAGGGCGTGAAGCAGGCCGCTGTCGCGCCAATAAACGCGGGGCGTCTTGACCAGCCGTTTCCTGGCGTTGGTGAAGTATGGCTGAAGGCGGCGGATAAGGAACGCGCCTTCCAGGAAGTCGCAGTGGCTAAGGACGGTCTTGTGATCCAGTGCCAGTGAAGAACCAAGCTGGGATCCGTTGAGAGGCTGGCCGTGCATGGCCGCGAGCATGGCAAGCAGGCGCATCGTCCGCTGGGGCTTGCCGGGCAAGCCCCACGCGGGCAGGTCGCGCGTGGCCAGCATGTCGAGGTAATCCTTCTGCCACTCGGGAAACATCCTGGGTATCAGGATCCCACCGTCGGGATAGCCGCCGCGCAGCCAGAGGTCGTCCATCCGGGCGACCTTCAACTCGGGCAGGATGAACGGCGTCATGCGCACCAGTCCCAGCCGCCCTGCCAGGGACTCCGAGACGTTCTTCATCAGCGCCGGCGAAACCGAGCCCAACAGCAGGAACCGCCCGTTGCGTTTGCGGTCGGCGTCGATCGTGCCTCGCAGGCGGGAGAACACCTTCGGCGCCTGCTGTGCCTCGTCGATGACGATCAGCTTCCTGCCGAGGGCCAGGTCGTCCCATTCGGCGTCGAGCCTGGCCTCGCTGCCACGGGTCTCCATGTCGAAGTAGGCACCCGCGAACTGACGGGCGAGGGTCGTCTTGCCACACTGTCGCGGACCGAGGATGGCGACGGCGGGGAACTTGCCCAGCTTGTCGCGGACCTGACGCGCGTATATACGTGAAATCATATCTTGTATTTTGGGAATCTATTCCCAAATTGCAAGGGAATTATACCTTCGCTCGCGGAGTGATGAAACCCGCCGCCCCCTTGCCCCCGCCGCGGCCGACGCCGCGCGGCACAATCCAGCCTATGCTGAAAACACTCCCTCATTTCATCTCATATCCCATGGCTTGGCCGGGGCGCGTGCAATCGTGTATACTACCCGCCTGCCGACGTGGCCGGCGGCGGGTTCGCGAGCGTGGTCGCGGGCCAGGCGGCGGCGTCGGGCAACCTTTGCAGGATAGCTCCACATGCAGCGACGCTTGCCCGCGGAATGGGAAGAGCAGGATGCGATTCTGCTGGCCTGGCCGCACGAGGACACGGACTGGGGGCCGATCCTCGACGAGGTCCAGGAAACCTACACCCAGATCGTCCGCGCCATCACGCGGTTCGAGGATGTTCTGATCGCCGCGCGCAGGACGCGAGTGGTGGCGGACCGCCTGGCCGCGGCGGGCATCCCGGAGGAGCGCGTACATATCTGGCAGGTGGACCTCAACGACACGTGGACCCGCGACTTCGGGCCAATTACCGTGCTCGACGCCGGCAAGCCGCTACTGATGGACTTCACCTTCAACGGCTGGGGCATGAAGTTCGCCGCGTTCGATGACAACCTCGTCACGCGCCGGCTTCACGCGGCCGGGGCGCTGGGACAGACTGCCCTGCGGACGGTCGGGCTTGTGCTCGAGGGCGGCGGGATCGACAGCGACGGCCGCGGCACGCTGCTGACGACCTCGCACTGCCTGCTCCAGGCCAACCGCAGCCCGCACCTGACGCGGCATGAGATCGAGCAGATTCTGGCATCCGAGCTTGGCGTGCGGCGCGTGCTGTGGCTGGAGCACGGCTACCTCGCCGGCGACGACACCGACTCGCACGTTGACACCCTGGCCAGGATTTGCCCCAATGACACGATCGTCTACGTCCGCTGCGACAACCCCGCCGACGAGCACTATGAGGACCTGTCCGCCATGGAGGCCGAACTGGCGGCCCTGCGCACCGCCGACGGGCTGCGTTTCCGCCTGCTGCCGCTGCCCTGGCCCAAGGCGCACTTCGACGAAAAGGGGCGGCGCCTCCCGGCCACGTATGCCAACTTTCTCATCATCAACGGCGCGGCGCTGGTTCCCACGTACGGCGATGAGCCCCGCGACCGCGCCGCCATGGAAACGATAGGCCAGGCCCTGCCCGGGCGCGAGGTGGTCGGCGTGGACTGCACCCCGCTGATCTGGCAGCACGGCTCGCTGCACTGCGTGACGATGCAGATACCACGCGGCGTGCTGGGCACGCCGACAATGAAGAATGCCAGGAATGCCAGGAATGCCA
>CAYOBS010000284.1:0-4808 GCA_964402305.1 uncultured Planctomycetaceae bacterium
ATACCCCTTAGGGGCAAAGCCCCGTGAACGGGGCTGAAGGCCGGTCGCTAAACACTTGTCGACCTTCCGGGCCTCCGCGTCTCTGTTCCGAAAAGACGGTAGTCGGTGGTCGGGGCACAATCCCGACGACGAAAAGGACGCAAAAGCCCGCGACAAGAAGGACAAGGACGACGACGATTGAGCATGCGCAGTCCGATGATTCATCCGCGGAATCGTGAGTGGCAGGATCATCGGAGGAATGAGAACCCGATGGCATTGTTGCAGGTACGTGGTCTTCAGCATGTCGCCTGG
The DNA here is from genome assembly GCA_964402305.1 of uncultured Planctomycetaceae bacterium. Lineage (GTDB taxonomy): Bacteria > Planctomycetota > Phycisphaerae > SM23-33 > SM23-33 > JAUWQU01. Next base: position 292 of record CAYOBS010000284.1, read on the forward strand.
CTGACGTGATTGACGTTAGTCACGTGCGCAGCATGCCCGGTGTGGGCCCAGCCGAAGTGACAAGAAGTGACTCATCCCGGCGGTCGCGGCTATTGCGGCAGCCGCATTCGGCGTTATCATAACAGTTGGCATTGCATCCCGGCCGGGACGCCTCAGAACGTCCCGGCCTGGCTTTGGGTGCCGGTGAGCGTGTCATCATGCGCGTACTGGTCATCGAGGATTTTGATCCCTTGCGGCGATCCATCGCCAAGGGACTCCAGAAGGCGGGGATGGCCGTGGACCAGACCGGCGACGGCAAAGAGGGACTGTGGTACGCGCGGCTCAACCCCTATGATGCTGTCATCCTGGACCTGATGTTGCCCGGCCTGGACGGGCTGACCATCCTTCGGAAGCTGCGGGCCGAGGGCCTCAAGCATCACATCCTGATCCTGACCGCCCGCGATACGGTCGAGGATCGCGTCCACGGCTTGGACGCCGGCGCGGACGATTACATGGTCAAGCCATTCGCCTTTGCCGAACTGCTTGCCCGAGTCCGGGCGCTGATCCGGCGGACGTACCAGGCGAAATCGCCCTCGGTGCAGGTAGGCCCGCTTCGGCTGGATACCGTGAAACAGCGAGTCTGGGTCGGCCAGCGTTCCGCGGACCTGTCGGCCAGGGAATACGCGCTGCTGGAGTTCCTGGTGTTGCGGGCGGGAGCGGTGGTTAGCCGAACCGAGATATGGGAGCACGTTTACGACTTCCACTGCGAGTCCGACAGCAATGTCGTGGACGTCTACATCTACTATCTCCGACGCAAGCTGGATGAGCCGGGCAGGCCGTCGCTGATCCGGACCGTCCGGGGCAGGGGGTATTGCCTGGGGGACGGCGAAACGTGATCCTGCGCCGCCTGACATCGCTCCGTGCGCGGCTGCTTCTGGGCGTGATCGTGGGCTTGGTCGCGCTTCAGGCTGCTTCCAGCGTCGTGGTGTATGCGCTCCAGCGCAGCGCCCTGTACAACAGGTTCGATCAGGCCCTGATGACGACAAGCAAGGCGCTGGCGCCGCAGGCCAAGTATGAAAAGTCCAAGGGGGTGCACTTCGACGTTGAGAAATTGCGGATGCCGGAATTTCAGCGGCCCAAAGGGCCTGATTACTTCCAGGTGTGGCGATCCGACGGCTCGGTCATTGCCCGGTCGCAGACGCTGGGCGAGGCCAACCTGCCAATGGTGCGGCCGGGGCAGAAGGCGGTCGCTTATGACTGCGAACTGCCGCGGGGCGAGGCTGGAAGGGCCGTTCTGCTGACCGTCGAGCTTCAACAAAAGGGGCCACCGGAACGCCGCAATCCGCCCCAGGCCGTCACGCTGGTTGTGGCCAGGGCAATCCACCCGGTCCGGGATGACCTGTGGACTCTGGGTTGGATCCTGGCGGGTACGTCGCTGGCGGGGCTGGTGGTGGCCGGCGGGCTGGCGCTGGCCATTGTCACGCACGGTTTGCGCCCGCTGCGGCGGGTCGCTCGGCAGATCGCCGAGGTAGAGCCATCGGCCTTGGGCAATCGCATCGACCCCGTGGGCCTGCCGACGGAGCTTCAGCCGGTGGCCCAGCGGCTCAACGAGATGCTCGAACGGCTGCATGTGGCGTCCGCGCGGGACCGAGGCTGCCCTGCAGAAGAGGAGCATGAGTTCCGCAACCCGATCGCCGGAATTCGATCGATCGGCGAGGTGGCTCTGTCGGCTCCCCAGACCGTCGAGGAGTACGCCGAGGACCTTCGACAGATCGTGGCGTTGGCGGCGGGGATGCAGTCCCTGGTCGAGAAGCTCTTCCTGCTGGCCAGGCTCGACGCCGGCCAGATCAAGCCGAGTCTGAGTCAGGTACAGGTGGGCGTTGTTGTGGGAGAAACCCTGGCGTCATTGGGCCCCCGGCTGGCCGCACGAAATATCGCCGTGGAGAACACACTGCCCTCGATTATGACGGCCACCGCCGATAGGGATCTGTTGACGCTGGCGGTCAAGAACATCCTCGATAACGCCGTCGAGTATGCCGAGTCCGACGGGCAGATCCGCCTGGAGGCAACCGCGAGCGATTCGACCATCGTCCTGTCGATCTCCAACACCTGCTGCAGCATGGGCCCCCAAGAGGCCGCCCACGTCTTCGAGCGATTCTGGCGTGCCGACCGCTCCCGCAGCCCCGACGGCTCCCACGCCGGGCTGGGCCTCTCCCTCGTCAGCCGCGCCATGTCCGTCATGGGCGGGTCCGCCGAGGCCTTCGCCGGTAACGGGGAGTTCACCCTTCGACTCCACTTCCAGGCCCGCGAGGCCGCCGACGGCTCGGCACGAAAGATCGGCGACAATGCGACGTAACAGGGACAGGCCAACGCGTTCAGTGACCGGGCGATATCCCCGGTGCGGCGGCTACGCGGCAGAACGGGAAAATCAGCGGATTAATGTTCGTCTAATGCAGGCTCCGACACACTGACGGCTTGGTTCAGGACTCAAGACGCCGCGGCGGCTATGAGTACCGCGTACTCGAGAGAAGATCGTTCGCCCCGCGAAGTCAGAATAAAATCTATCCCGGCCGCGCCTTCCGGGAAGAATGGAACTAACCAAAGGAGACCGTATGAAATCTGCAATGATGATCCGTATCTGCGTGTCGGTAGCGGCGGTGATCTGCTGTGCGTTCCTGATCGGCCGTGTGATGGCCAAGGGACCCCAGGACGGCGCCGGGACCAGCGACCCCGCCGGTGGAGCACCTGCTGACGGCGGCGGAAAGGCAAAGGGAAAAGGCAAGGGTTTTGCGGACCCCAAGGCGCTCCAGAACCTTAGGCAGCAGATCGAGGTTACCGATTTGGAGTGGCAGGCCCTGGAAGGCCAGATCATCAAGGTCCAGACCCTCGCCAAACAGCTCAATGATGTTCGCGATCCGAAGAAATCGATGGAGCCCCCCAAGCCCCCCAAGGGCGATGCCGGGGCTGATACGGGTAAGGCCCAGCCGACGCCGATCCCCGCCATCGTCGCCTGTCTGGCAGAGTTGGCGGAAAGGGCCCGGGACCTGCGGACCCTGTGGGAAGACAAGAGTGCCCACCCCACGGATATCCGCGCCAAGCTGGCCGCCTTCCGTGCGGCAAGAGCCAAAGCCGACCAGCTAATTGCCGCCGAACTTACCAAGGCCATGACCGAACTGCGGGATTTGCTCACGGCTCGGCAAGAATTGGCCCTGGTGATCAACGGCCTGCTGGATTGACGGAAAGGGTGCCTGTCTCCTCATGTAAGACTGCGGGTCTCAGCACCGCTGGTGGAATTCTCCACAAAGTCAACGCCCCAATCGCGCCACCGCCCGTTCACACGTCGTCATCCTCGTTCCGTAATGACGGCAGCGGCGGTAGCGAATAATCATCCGGTTGACCTTCCGCGTATGGTCCACAAGAAAATGCCGGCACCCGCACTTGCGGCATTCCGCAATATCATCGACGGGGCGGCTTTTTTCATGACCAGCCCGCCCCGGACCTTGACACCGCCGTCGGAGCAGAATAACCTTAACAATTGACAATTGATAATTGGCAATTGTCAATTGGCAATTGTCAATTGATGGTTCCCAGCCCGGATGGCGGAATTGGCAGACGCGCTAGGTTGAGGGCCTAGTTGAGTAATACTCAGTGCAGGTTCAAATCCTGTTCCGGGCATGGCGGCCCCGGCCGCGATGCACAGTACTACAGCGCAAGCTCGTAGCATGGCCATCTTGGCCATGAGTCCCATCCGCCGCAGCGGATCCCGCCTGTGGTGTCGTTGGAATTCTCAGAGTTTGCAGGGGCAGGATGCCCCTGCGACTCACGGGCAAGATGCCCGTGCTACGCGAAAAGCCCGAAGTTGCGATGTAGTAATAGATTGGCGAGGCAGCCTGTGAGCCTTAACAGCCCGTTGGAAAAGCTGTTCCTGCCATGGGCTGTTTTCGTATCCGACATGTCCGTGGATTGGTCCTCAAAGAGCCGGCCCGAGTCCGGCGGGAGATGACGAGATGGCACGAACGACGAAGAAGGCCGCGGGCAAGGGCAAGGGCAAGGCCAAAGCCGGTGGCAAGGCCAAGACTGGCGCCGCCAAGAGCCAGGCCGGCAAGGCCAAGGACCTTAGCAACCGCAAGATCGCTGCGCCAAAGCTGGCGTACCAGCCGCGGGACCCCAGGTCGTACCGGCCTAACATCGGCCTGATCGCTTGCGGCGGGATCACGTCGGCGCACCTGCGGGCGTACAAAGCGGCCGGGTACAAGGTCGTCGCGCTGTGCGACCTCATCAAGGAGCGCGCCCTCAAGCGGCAGGAGGAGTTCTACCCCAAGGCCGACGTGTACGTTGACTACCGCGATGTGTTGGCTCGGCCAGACATCGAGGTCGTCGACATCGCCACGCACCCCAAGGACCGCGAGCCGCTGCTCGAGGCCGCCGCCGGGGCCGGCAAACACGTGCTGAGCCAGAAGCCCTTCGTGCTGGACCTGGACTTCGGCCGCAAGCTCGTCCGCCTGGCCGACCGCAAGGGCCTGAAAATCGCCGTCAAC
>CAYOBS010000285.1:0-4770 GCA_964402305.1 uncultured Planctomycetaceae bacterium
GCCTGCCAACCCCGCGTCGAACGTCACATAAGATATATTATCGGACCTTGCGGATCATTCTTCCCAGATTCCGCTGTTTTTCTTCCACGGGTTCCGCCGTGTCCTCTTCTTACCGGCTACTGACTATCCCGGCGCGCCGGGACTACCGGCTACCGGCTACCCTGCTTCGCCTGCGGCTACGCAGGGCTGCGCCGGCTACCGGCTACGGGGCTACCGTATTGGTTAGTGCCACGTCTTGGAGCCCTGGAGGTTGGCGTACTGCTCGCGTTTGGCTTGCCAGGCGGGTTGGTCCTTGGGCTCGTAGGAGGCGATCTGCGATGAGTCGCGCATGACTTGGCGGATCTCATCGCGGTTTTTGAGGATGCCAAGTGCCAGCGCCTGGCCGAGGGCGTTGCCAAGTGCCGTACACTGGTCGGCCCCCGCCAGCACCTCGACGCCGCATGCGTTGGCGGTCAACTGGCACAGCAGCTTGTTCTTGATCCCGCCGCCGACGATGTACAGCCTGCCAGGCCGGGCGCCGGCTAGCTTCTCGACCATGTCCAGGCCCCAGGCGTATTCCAGCGCGAGGGACTCCAGGACGCACAGCAGCAGTTGGCCGCGGCCTTGCGGCGCCGCCTGGCCGGTCTCGGCGATCAGTTCCATCAGGGTGGCCTCCATGTCCGGCGGGGCAAGCAGGCGCGGGTCGGAAACATCCACCAGCGGCGAGCCTGCCTTCGCGGCCCCCGTGGCCCCCGCGCCGGCCTTTGTGGCCCACGCGCCGGCGGCCTTGACAGCCTCGGCCGTCATCCGCTCGTAGTCCCACGGGTCGGCCGGCGTGTCCCACTTGCGGCGCAGCTCCTGGATGAGCCACAGGCCCAGGATGTTCCTGGCCAGATACCAGCCGCCGTAGGTGTACTCGTTGGTGAACCCCGCCTCGTAGCAGGCCCGCGTGGCGATGGGCGCATCCACCATCCGCCCGAGGATGCTCCACGTGCCGCAGCTCAGGAAGGCCCAGTCATCCCCCGAGGCGGGCACGGCCGCGACCGCGGCGCTGGTGTCGTGGGAGGCACAGGCCACCAGCGGCACATCGCCCATGCCGGTAAGTGCGGCCACTTCGGGCGTCATCGGCCCGATAACGCTGGCCGGGGCGATGAGCCTGGGGAACATCGACCTGGGCAGGCCGAAACGTCCGATAATGTGCGCGGCCCATTTGCAGTCCGTGCCGACAAGCTGCGACGTCTGCGCGATCGACAACTCGCACGCCTTGACGCCCGTCAGGAAGTACGCCAGCAGGTCCGGCATCATAAGGAACGTCTCGGCCAGCTCAAGCAGCGGCGAGTGCTTCACCTGCATCGCGTGCAGTTGAAAGAGCGAGTTGATCGGCATGGTGTGCAGCGCCGTGGCCATGAAGATGTCCGCGATCGGCATTATCCGCGACGCGTGGGCGTGAATGCCGTCGGTCCGGGCGTCCCGGTAATGGACGGGGTTGCCGAGCAAGCCGCCGTCGGCGCCCAGCAGGCCGAAGTCCACCCCCCACGTGTCGATGCTCACCGACGCCGGCCTGACGCCGCGGGCCGAGCAGATCTTCATCGCCTCGACGACCTCGGCGTAGATGGCTGGGAAATCCCAGTACCTCGTCTTGCCCAACTGGACGTTGCGGGTCCCGAAACGGTGAATCTCTTCCATGCTCACCTTGCCGTCGGCGAGCGTGACGATCTCCCCCCTGCCGCTCTCGGCCCCGAGGTCCACCGCGAGAAACTGATGCCGGTCGCCCATGAGAAGAGTCTCCTTGGTTGTTGCCCCTTGGGGGCCATTGCAACAACGGCTTGCTTCCGGCGGCTTGCGCCGCGTACCTGTTTAGCGTATTTTCTTCAGCCCCGTTCACGGGGCTTTGCCCCCGCGATAGCGGGGGTATAGGCCAGGCCTTTTAGGCCTGGTTGGCGGATAATGCGCTACTCACCTTTGTTGGTTTTTCCTTTCAGCACGCTTTCAGCGTGCTTACCCGTTATCTAGGGCCTTTAGGCTAAAGCCCGCCAAAAGCACGCTGAAAGCGTGCTAAACAAAAGCAGCAGAGATAGCCCCAGGGCTAAAAGCCCTGGTCTATACCCGCCTTCGGCGGGCGAAGCCCCGTAAACGGGGCTGAAAGCGTGATTGCTAACCACGTACTACGCCACCTAAATGCTGTCGGCCTATCGGGCCTAATAACTCGTTCGGCTTGGATACCTTATAGCTGCCCCCCCACCGATATTCAACGGGCTTGTCCCGAGTCCAGTCGAGGGGCTTGCAACACGCCGGCTGATAAGGGCCGCACGAGCGGCCCGAATCGGCCGGGTGCCGGCTGGGATTCTTTCAGTTTTCGCATTTTTGCATTTGGCGGCGAAATATGCTGTTGACAGTGCCGCCGTATGTGTCATAATGTGTGGCTCTTTAAGCGCGGTTTCAGAACAGACAGCAGACAGGTGAATGTCGATATGAAGACGTTTATGGCAAAGCCGGGCGAGGTCGAGCAGAAGTGGTACGTCGTGGACGTGGCCGACAAAGTGCTTGGCCGGGCGGCGACGCAGATAGCGATGGTCCTCATGGGCAAACATCGCCCGCAGTACACGCCGAACGTGGACACCGGCGAGTACGTGGTGGTGCTCAACGCGGCCAGGATTCGCGTAACGGGCAACAACAAGCCCGCCCAGCGGACATACCAGCGGTTCACCAAGTACCCCGGCGGCCTCCATTCGGTCACGCTGGCGGAGATGCTGGTGAAGAACCCCGAGAAGGTCATCAGCGAGGCCGTCAGGCGAATGCTTCCCAAGAGCAAGCTAGGCACGTATATGCTGGCCAAGCTGAAGGTCTACGCCGGGAGCGAGCATCCCCACCAGGCCCAGCAGCCCGAGACTCTCGCGATCTGACGGGCAACCGTTTTTTAGCATTTTTTAGCATTTTTTAGCATTGGTTTAGGAAATGTAATCGATGGCAGAAGATCAGGCAAACGCTCCGCAGGAACAGTCCGACGCCCAGGCCGCCGCGACCGCGTCACCCGACGCCCAGGCCCCCGCGACCGATGCGCCCGTGGCTGAGGCCCCCGCGCCCGAGGCCCCCACGACCGAGGAAGCTCAGGTTGTCAGCCAGCCGGCGCCGCCGCTTGCTCCGGGCAAGCAGTTCATCTGGGGCACGGGCCGGCGTAAGACGGCCGTCGCCCGCGTCCGCATCAGGCCGGGCACCGGCAAGTTCATCGTCAACAAGCGTGAGGCAACCGCCTACTTCACTCACGAGCGGGACCGTCAGGCGATCCTCGGCCCGCTCGAGGCGGCCAAGATGCTCAAGAGTTGGGACATCTACGTCAACGTCAACGGCGGCGGATACGTCGGCCAGGCCGGCGCGGTGGTGATGGGACTCGCCAGGGCGCTGTTCAAGGCCGTGCCCGACGTCGAAAGCGCACTTCGCGACCAAGGCATGATGACTCGCGATGCCCGCATGAAAGAGCGCAAGAAATACGGACAGCGCGGCGCCCGCCGTCGCTTCCAGTTCTCCAAGCGTTAAGCGGCTTTTCGAAACAAACACGCCGGCCCCAGCGCTTCGAAAGGCGCTGGGGCCGTTTTCATATTTTTTCATATTTTGCACCGGCTTTGCTTTCATGGGAGACTCACGGGAAATGGCAACTGTCGGCAAGAGCGGCAAAAACGGCAAGAGCGGCAACAGTGGTAAGAAGGTTCGGGTCGTCCTGGTCGGCGGCAGCGGGTATACCGGCTTCGAGGCCGTCAAGATCCTCGCGCGGCATCCCCAGGCCGAGCTCGTGGGGGTTTTCGGGCCCGCCGACGAACTGGGGCCCATGGAGAGCTTCTACCCTCACCTGTCCAAGCTCTGCACGCTTGGCCAGGAACTCTTTCAGCCGGGCCGCCTGGCGGACCTCGGTGCCGACCTGGCCATGCTCTGCGTGCCGCACAAGGTGGCGATGGAGTACGTCCCGGCCCTGCTGAACGTCGGCCTGCGGGTCATCGACTTCTCGGCCGACTACCGCATGCGCGACGCGGCCGTGTATGAAAAATGGTACTGCCCCCACGCCGACAAGGAGCACCTGGCCGAGGCGGTCTATGGCCTGCCGGAGTTCTACGCCGACTCCATCGCCACGGCCCGGTTGATCGCCAACCCCGGCTGCTACCCGACCTGCACGGCCCTTGCCCTGGCCCCCGTCATCAAGGCCGGGCTCGTCGAGCCGACGGGCATTATCTGCAGCGCCGTCAGCGGCGTATCGGGGGCCGGGCGAAAGCCGAACCAGAAGTTCCACTACCCCGACCGCAACGAGAACTTCGAGCCTTACGGCGTGGGCAACCACCGCCACATGCCCGAGATCGAGCAGACGCTTTCCGACATTACCGGCCGCGACGTGGAGGTGCTGTTCCAGCCGCACCTGTGCCCGATGGACCGAGGCATGCTGTGCAGCATTTACGCCAGGCCAATCGGCAGCGTAACGGAAAAGCAGCTCACCGAGTGCCTCCAGGCCGCGTATGCCGACAAGCCCTTCATCCGTGTCCGCACCGACGTGCTGCCGGCGACGAAGTACGTTGCCCACACGAACTTCTGCGACCTGGCTGCCCGCGCGGCAAAGGGCCGGGCGATACTCTTCAGCGCACTGGACAACCTCATCAAGGGCGCCAGCGGCCAAGCCGTGCAGAACATGAACGTCATGTTCGGCCTCGACGAGACAGCGGGGCTTTACTGAGAAGAAGGAAGCAAGATCTCGCGCAGAGTGCCTGGCGCGGGCTTCGCCCGCAACCCAATTGCGGATTGCGGATTGCG
>CAYOBS010000286.1:0-4748 GCA_964402305.1 uncultured Planctomycetaceae bacterium
CCGCGGCCGTGGTAAGCGCCCCGCGGTTGATGTCCACCGGCCCGTGCTGCCCGAGCCGCGAGCGGTCGGTTGACAGGTCATGGCCGGGGCCATTGCGGGCGGCGGCGATTTGGTGTGACACGCCAGGCCGCCACGGCCTGACCATGCCGCCGGACGCAAATGACCGCTCGGATGGCACCCCGCCGTGCGCTGAGAATCGCGAATCTGAATGCCTCGGGAAATCCCGATCACGATCGCCCCTGAAGTACCCGTGCGGATAGGCCGGCAGGCCGAGCTGCCCGTAGATGCTCCACGAACTGCCGCCAAACGAGAAGCCCAGGAACGCCCCCGAGCCCAAGTGCCGGTGGTGCGGGTAGCCCCTGTAATACGACGCGTACGGGTAGCCTATGTACGTGCCGAAATACCCGGTGTACGGGTAGCTTGCGTACGTGCCGAAGTATCCGCCATACGGGTAGCTTGCGTACGTGCCGAAGTACCCGCCATACGAGTAGCTTGCGTACGTGCCGTAGTACGGCGTCCAGTAGGAGTAAGCCCCGATCCGGTCCGGCGGCAGGTGCAGGAAGAAGTCCTCCTGCCACCGCGGGTAGATGCAGTAGAGCGGGATCGTCGGCCAGAGCCGGTTTGTGCGCAGCGGCATGACGATCGCCCCGTACCCGTACGCGCAGGGGTACGCATAGTAATAGCTGTAGTACGTCGGGGCGTACATGGGCGGCTCGCAGGAATAGTCAGCCGTCGTGGCGTAGACGGTTCCCGCGGCGCCGTAGGCGCTTGTCAGGGCATTGGCTGTCAATGGCGCGTTCGGAACGACGTGCTTCGGCCCGGCCTGCGGGGTGGCGGGCTCCGTGGGCAGCGCCTGCGGCTGGGCCGCCTGCGGCTGGGCCGCGGCCAACTCGCCCTGACCCTGACCCTCGCCCTCGACGGGCGGTTCGATCAAGCCGATGATCGCCTGCCCCTCGTCAATGATCGTTACCGGCTCGCCGTAGGCGTCCTGGGCCGGCGGCTCCTGCCAGCGCGCGAACTCGCCAAGGTCCCAGGGCTGCGGCCCGGCCGGCATCGAAAGCGCGGCCGACAACTCATCCACCGACAGCTCGCCGTAGCCGTCGTACGGCTCGACAAGCGTTACGGTGGCCGGGGGAGTCATCATCTCCGCACTCAACTCCCATTCACTAAATCGGTCGCCGACTTGGCCTATCTCGCCTGACGCCCCCAGCGCCGCCAGGCCTCCCAGGGCCAGGATCGCAAATACTTGTATTTTCGTCATGGGTGTACCTCCAACGGTTTCCATGAACAACTCGCCTTACGCACGTTGGACAGGCGAAGGCTCTGGCGGTTAGTAAATTATAGGGGAATTTTCCTCCGGCGCCTCGCGAAAAGCGCCACCCCACGACCCACAATGCCCTTGGTGGGCGTAGGTCACGCAACAAAGCACCCAGGGATTGCTACCTGTCCATAAGGAGTCCCTGGGCTTGGGATGCTTCGCACCATCCACCTGTTACGGGTTCCCAAGACCCGGGATTCCGGATTCCCATTTCCAGGCTTCAGGTTCCGTTTTCCCTGCTCGCTGAAGCGAACAGGCCCAAAAAGACGGAAAGACAAGATTCAGGCTTCTGACTTCTGCCTTCCGCCTTCTGCCTTCCGACTTCCTTCCGGTTCCCGGTTCCGCTTTTTCCTGCTTTTCCCGGCTACCGGCTACTGACTACCGGCTACTGCTTCTTCTCCTGCGGATGCAGCGATAAGTAGAGGTCTTGCAGGACCTTCTCTTCGGTGGCGTGGTCGTTTTTCTCGATTCGCCAGGACTCATTCTGTTCGACTGTCGTCGCGGCCTCCCGTTGGGCCGGCGATTGGTTGGGCACGCCTTCGTAGTTTTCGCCTGGCTGGGGCATGCTGCGGAGCACCGGGTCGCCGCGCCGCTCGACAGCCACGGTCACGTCAGCCAGTATCTCCTTGCCGCGCTGCCAGATGCGCATCGTCGCGGTCTGGCGTGCCGGCGAGCGCCCCAGCAGCCGTTCCGGCGGGGCCTCGATGGCCTTGGGCCTTGCCTTGATGATCCCCGTGGCCGCGTCGGACGAGGCGATGGAGAAGTATTGGCTTATGGTGTCGTTGGCGGCCGCGAAGGCCTGGGGATAGTCAACCTCGCCCAGTAACCGGGTCGAGCCCGGCGTGGCAATGTTGCACCCGCCCGCCATGGCCGCGGCGGCCAGCATGGCCGCGACTGCATATCGACGCATCTTCATCGAGTTCTCCTTTATAGACCGCTATTGCCGGTGGCTACTCGTGGTCCACTGCCGGAACGGTGTAGTTCGGCGCCTCGTGCGTTATCTGAATGTCGTGCGGGTGGTTTTCCACCACCGTCGCCGACGAAACCCTAAGGAACTTCGCATTCTTCCGCAACTCCTCAATAGTATGCGTCCCGCAGTGGTCCATGCCACTCTTTAGCCCGCCGATGAGTTGAAAGACGAAGTCCGCCAGCCCGCCGCGGTAGGGCACCCGGCCCTCGACGCCCTCGGGCACCAGGCGCCGACGGTCCTGCACGCCCTCCTGGCCGTATCGGTCGGCCGAGCCGGAAAGCATCGCGTCCATCGAGCCCATCCCGCGGTACGCCTTGAACCGCCGCCCGCGATAAATAATCATCTTGCCCGGCGATTCCTCAAGCCCCGCCAGCAGGCTGCCCATCATCACCGCCGTCGCCCCGGCTGCGATCGCCTTGGTGATGTCGCCGCTATGGCGGATGCCGCCGTCGGCCAGCACCGGGATGCCGCCGGCGTCGGCGACCTTGGCACATTCCCTCACGGCCGTGATCTGCGGCACGCCCACGCCGGTTACAACGCGGGTGGTGCAGATGGCGCCCGGGCCAATGCCCACGCGAAGGGCGTCCGCCCCGGCCTCGATGAGGTCCCTGGCGGCGTCGCCGGTGGCAATGTTGCCCGCGATAACCTCGATGTCGTGGGCCGCCTTGAGACGCCGGATCGTCTCGAGCACCACGTCCTTGTGCCCGTGGCTGGTGTCAATCACCAGCACGTCCACTTCCCGATCCACCAGGGCCGCGGCCCGCTCGAAGTCCATCACCCCTACGGCCGCCCCGACGCGAAGCCGCCCGCGGGCGTCCTTGCAACTCTGCGGGAACTGCCGGAGCTTGTCGATGTCCCGCATCGTGATAAGCCCGGCCAGCTTGCCCTGGGCATCCACCAGCAGCAGCTTCTCGACCTTGTGGCGGTTGAGGATCATCTCCGCCTCGTCGAGCTTGGTGCCCGGCGGGGCCGTCACCAGATTGTGCTTGGTCATCACGTCCTCGATCCGCGTGTCGGCCGAGGGAAGGAACTTCATGTCGCGCCGCGTGAGGATGCCGACCAGCCTGCCGTTGTCCCCGACGATCGGCACGCCGGAGATGTTGTGCTGGCTCATGAGCTGCCGGGCCGTGGCGGTCGATTCGCTCGGCGGCAGTGTCACCGGATCGGTGATGATGCCGTTTTCGGACCGCTTGACCTTCTCGACCTCGCGCGCCTGGGCCTCGATGGACAGGTTCTTGTGGATGAAGCCCAGCCCGCCCTCCTGTGCCAGCGCGATGGCCAGGGCCGCCTCGGTAACCGTGTCCATTGGCGCCGAGACCAGCGGGATGTTCAGACGGATCCTCGGCGTCAGATTCGTCGAGGTGTCCAGTTCCTGCGGCCTGACCGAGGATCTCGCCGGCAGCAGAAGCACATCGTCAAAAGTTATACCGTCGCCAAACAACTTATCCTGCATAGGCTCCTCCCGGCCCTGAGGCCCTTTTTTAGATTTAATCGCACCGCGAGCCCGTTGGCAAGGGCGGTGGTAAAGAAAAATACGTTTGGTAGTCGGTAGTCGGGGAGACAAAACGGCGGAACCGGGAACCTGGAACACGGAACCCGAGAGAAGAAACGGCGGAACCGGATATTGGGAACGGAACCTGAAGTCTGAAGCCTTTCCCCCGCGGCCTGTTCGCTTCAGCGAGCAGGGCCACGCTCCTTGCTTCACCCGCGCCCGCCAATGGCCGATAATCACAACGACGAACCTGCGGCCAGGGACGCCATCGCCCGGCCAAGCCGCGGAGCGTAGCCATGAAACTGATCCTGCCGGATGACATAGTCGCACGAGGCGAACTGAGCGAGTACGACGTCCGCCTCGCCCTGGCCGTCCAACTCTACGCCGACAACCGCCTCGACCACGCCGACGCCTGCCGCCTTGCCGACGTCCCCCCGGCCGCCTTCAACGCCGCCTTGCTCGCCGCCGGCCTGAGCCTCCAGCAATACCCCGCCCTGCGCCTCTCCGACCACCGCACCGCGGTCTGACGGGTCGGCACGCCGGTGATAGCGACGGCGTCGAACGCCTGGCATTTCGGGAAATACCAAGGAATAATGGTATCTGTCCCGTGCGCCGTGAAAGGCGCCGGTCTTCAGCGGGTGAGATTCCCGCCTGGCAACTGTCGCTCCGGCCAGTAGCAATCGGAGCAGTCGTGGAGGTAACGAAGCGGCTGAAGCCTCTGATGCAGAGGGTCGCATGGCGACCTGGCGAGCATGCAGGCCGTAACGCGAGTGAACGCTGAGCAAGCCTCGAAAACACACGTGCGCAGGCCGACCTGTGGGACTCAGGGAAGGCTGGCACCGCCGGGCCAAGAGCGACGAGGCCCGGCGGCTCCGCCGGGGTAGTGGCGATCCGCCATGGCGGACATGCACATGGAGATCGAGCGCAACACGGGAAGCCCCGCACGGTTACCTGACCGATCATCTCGG
>CAYOBS010000287.1:0-1159 GCA_964402305.1 uncultured Planctomycetaceae bacterium
TGGACAGTGGACAGTGGACAGTGGACAGTGGACAGTGGACAATGGACAGTGGACAATGGACAGTGAGCAGTGGACAGTGGACAGTGGACAGTGAAAGAGGGTGCAATCTTCGCTGTCCACCGCTCACCATCTATTGCTCGCTGTCCATTGTTCACTGTCCATTGTCCATTGTTAACTGCTTTTCGGAACACACCATTCGCCAACAGCGGTGGATTCGTTTGTTGCGGAAGTCCTCTGGGATGGTCCGGCCGGTGATCTCATGGACGCTCAGGCCGGCGTGGGCGAGGGCGTGCTCGTCGAGCTTGAAGCGGCGGAAGTTGGTGGAGAAGTAGATGACCCCGCCGCCCGACATTCGCCCGGCCAGGGTCGTCAGGAGCTCGGCGTGGCGGGTCTGGACGTCCCAGTCCAGCTTGACCATTGTGCTGTTGGAGAAGGTCGGCGGGTCAACGACGGCCAGGTCCCACACGCTGCCGGGCGCGTAGTCCAGCAGGAAGCCGGACGCGTCGGACCGCGCGAAGCGGTGCTCGAGGCCCGCAAAGCCGTTGAGGGCCATGTTGTCGCGGGCCCAGTCCAGGTAAGTGTTCGATAGGTCAACGGTGGTGGTGGCCTTGGCCCCGCCGGCGGCGGCGTAGACGCTGAACGCCCCTGTGTACGCGAACAGATTGAGCATTCGCAGCCCGGCTGACTCGTCGCGGATGAGCGACCGCGTGATGCGGTGATCGAGAAACAGGCCCGTGTCGAGGTAGTCCGACAGGTTCACGCGGAACTTCAGGCCGGCCTCGGCGACGATGAACGTCCGGTTTTCGTCGGAGAACTTCTCGTACTGGTCGATCCCGCGCTGTCGCTGCCGGCGCTTCAGGAAGACATTGGCGGCCGGGATGTCCATTGCCTTTCCGGCCGAGCGTGCCATCAGGTCCAGCCAGTCCGCGTGCTGGGCGGGCGTGCGGTCGTGCGGGCGGTCGTACTCGGCCAGGTGGAGATGGCCGTCGTAGAGGTCAACGGCGAGCGGCACCTCGGGGATGTCGCGGTCGTAGATGCGGTAGCACGTGATGCCGCGGCCAGGCCAGCGGCGCAGGTGGTGGGCGCGCTTGAGCAGGCGGTTGCGGAACATCCCGGCCTGGTCGAAGTCGTGCTTGCCCAGCCCGCCAAAGACGGGGGC
>CAYOBS010000287.1:1259-4731 GCA_964402305.1 uncultured Planctomycetaceae bacterium
GGAACATCCCGGCCTGGTCGAAGTCGTGCTTGCCCAGCCCGCCAAAGACGGGGGCAATCTCCGGGCGGGGCTTGCCAGTTCGTGCCACACCCAAGCGCTGTTTGCTTGGGGGTGCTTCCGGCGGCGCTGCATCGGCACACCCCCAAGCCGCAAACGGCGCGGCTTGGGTGTGGCACGAGGTCGGTGGCGCGGCCGTCTCGCCCGTGGATTCTTCTGCTTCTTGCACGGGCGAGACGCCCGTGCTACTGGGCTCGGCCGCGTCGCTGGCGCCGGCTTCGTCGTATCGCGTCGGCCTGGGCCCGTGAAACTGGTAGTACGTGCATTCGATCGAGCCGTTGTAGAGTTTGCGCCGCCGGTCGGCTTCCCGGCCGACAATCTTCTCGAGGTCCTTCCGCGCGCTGAGGATGAAGTGCGACCACGTCCGCAGGCGCCGCAGCACAAGCGGCAGCGATTGGTACAACTCGCGGACCTGCTCCTCCTCGCCAATCCGCAGGCCATACGGCGGGTTGCAGATAACGCAGCCGTACTCCCGGCTGCTGGTGAGCTCCTCGAAGCTCCGCTGCTGGAAGTGTACCTGCCCGGCCACGCCGGCCCGCTCGGCGTGAAAGCGCGCGAGTTTGATCGCCTCGGGGTCGATGTCCGTGCCGATGATGCGGTTGGGCAGATCGTCGGCGACGGCCTTGTCGCGTGCCTCCTGGCGCGCCTGCTGCCAGAGCGCCTCGGGCAGAGCGGGCCAGGCCTCGGCCGCGAACTGCCGGCCTAGCCCCGGCGCGATGTTTTGGCCGATCATCGCCGCCTCGATGGGTATCGTCCCGCTGCCGCAGAACGGGTCGATCAGCGGGCGGTCGGGCCGCCAGAAGCTGAGCAGCACAAGCCCGGCCGCGAGGGTCTCCTTCAGCGGCGCCGCACCGACGAGCGTGCGATACCCGCGCTTGTGCAGGCTGGCGCCCGTGGTGTCGATGGTGAGGCTGGCGACGTCCTTGAGCAGCGCGACCTCGACGATGCAGGTCGGCCCGGACTCATCCAGCGTCTCGACGTGGTGGGCCGCGCGGAGCTTTTCGACGAGGGCCTTCTTGACGATCCGCTGGCAGGCCGGCACGCTGGAAAGCTGCGACGCCACCGACCGCCCCAGCACGGGAAACGCCGCCGCCGGGCCGATCCACTCCTGCCACGCAAGCGCGTACGTGCGGTCGAAAAGCTCGCCGAAGTCCCTGGCCTCGAACTGCCCGACCTGGATCAGCACGCGATCGGCGCACCGCAGCCAGAGGTTCGCCCTGCACACAGCCAGGCCGTCACCGATGAACGCGACCCGCCCGGTCTGGACGATCCGCGGGCTGTACCCAAGGTCCTCCAACTCCCTGGCGGCCACGGCCTCCAGGCCCATCGTCGTCGTCGCGATTAAAGTAAGTTCTTCCATCTTCGCGCCGGGTCTTCGTTCTCAGGCTCTTGCGAAAACACGCGGGGCAAATCGACAAGAAAAGAGCCGCCCCCAAAGCGGCTCGTGCCTGATAGCCAGGCGACGTTCTCGACAAGCAGCATTATCGCCTATTCTCGACTGAAAGCAAAGAGGATCGTTCAGCCCCGTTCACGGGGCTTTGACCGCCGAAGGCGGGTATAGACCAGGGCTTTCAGCCCTGGGGACAAGCGACCCCAACATCCCTTCTTTTCCGCTTCTCTCTTAGCACGCTTCCAGCGCGCTTGCAGGGGGCTTTAGCCTAAAGGCGTCGCCAAGCCGGGTAAGCGCGCTGAAAGCGTGCTAAGTGAAGAAGAAGCGGAAGAAGGAGTTGTGCGCCGCCCGCCAACCAGGCCTAAAGGCCTGGCCTATACCCCGCCTCCGCTGACGCTCCGGCGGGGCAAAGCCCCGTGAACGGGGCTAAGGAAGCAAACGAAAATGGTGTCGGACATCAGGCCCGAAGGGCGGCGGCATTTATGTGGGCCTTTATCCTTTCTCAGGCCCGAAGGGCCGGCAGCATTTGGCCGGGGGTGACCGCAGGGAACCCCCGGAACCCGTTCCCACAAACAAATGAGCCCCGAAGGGGCGACAGACGGAAGACGCGGCCATCTGCCGACCCTTTCTGTCGCCCCTTCGGGGCTCTATTGTAATGAGACGCTAACCGGGGGCTGACGCCCCCGGCTCCCGGCGCGCCGGGATCGGCCCATCGAGCCTGGAGGCGCGCCGAGTCCCACGGCCGCATCAGCCCCGTTCACGGGGCCTGCCTGCCGGCAGGCAGGCTTCGCCCGCCGGTGGCGCTGGGTTCCACGGGCGCATCAGCCCCGTTCACGGGGCTTCGCCCCGCCGTAGCGCAAGCGAAGGCGGGTATAGACCAGGGCTTTCAGCCCTGGGGACAAGCGACCCCAACATCCCTTCTTTTCCGCTTCTCTCTTAGCACGCTTCCAGCGCGCTTGCAGGGGGCTTTAGCCTAAAGGCGTCGCCAAGCCGGGTAAGCGCGCTGAAAGCGTGCTAAGTGAAGAAGAAGCGGAAGAAGGAGTTGTGCGCCGCCCGCCAACCAGGCCTAAAGGCCTGGCCTATACCCCGCCTCCGCTGACGCTCCGGCGGGGCAAAGCCCCGTGAACGGGGCTAAGGAAGCAAACGAAAATGGTGTCGGACATCAGGCCCGAAGGGCGGCGGCATTTATGTGGGCCTTTATCCTTTCTCAGGCCCGAAGGGCCGGCAGCATTTGGCCGGGGGTGACCGCAGGGAACCCCCACTGATAGGAAATTTGATTTTGGTCCATGTGAACCTCGCCTTGAAGTCCGTAAAACATTCATCGCAGACCCAATGATATCCATCCGCAGTTACATAACCCTCATTTGTATCGCCTGGCTGCTCCGAGAATGTCTTGCTGCAAAACTCGCAGTGATCGTGTTCCCAATCAGGTCGGTACTTCGTGTATTTCTTCCTACAGAGCGTTACTCCCATCAGGAATCGCTCTTGCCCTTGAAGTCGCCAATCGTCCATCATACTCGTATCTCCTTCTACTTGGGCTGCATTGTCCCGTCAGGAAGAACTCGATACCACTTGCCATCCGGAGCTCGATAACTGATAGGAAATTTGATTTTGCGTTGACCGCTCGGGCTGGCGATTGCGTCCTGGAATCCCGACCCGATGTGCGCATTATACCCCCGTTCTCGGCGGTGTCAAGCGCCGAAATGGCAAGGGCTTGGGCAATATTTAGGGTTCCCAGGTCGGCTCGGGTTCTTCGATTTCTTCGCGGCGGGCGAATTCCAGGAAGTCAGGATCGACTTCGTGGGTCAGCCGCGAATCGGGATCGCCTGTCTGATCGCCTGGGTGGGATGGTCGGGTCTCCCGGGGCGGGCCGCGCGGCGAGGTCGATGTGCCGCCGAAACAGGCGTGAGCGACTTTCCCTTCCGGCACAGATCAAGGTTCTCTACTACAAGGGCTTCCGCACCGGCAAGGCCGCTCTTTTTGGAGTGGCCAGCCACAAGGATAACGACACATTTGGAGTGCGGC
>CAYOBS010000288.1:0-4729 GCA_964402305.1 uncultured Planctomycetaceae bacterium
CCATCGCGCGGATCTTCGGCGCCCCGGTTATCGAGCCGCCGGGCAGCGTCGCCCGCAGCAGCCCGGCCGGGTCCACGTCCTGGCGCAATTCGCCCTCGACCGTGGCCACCAGGTGGAAGACGGTCGGATGGGCCTCCAGCGCTGCCGGCTCGGTCACGCGGATCGAGCCGTACCGGCAGACCCGGCCCAGGTCGTTGCGCAGCAGGTCAACGATCATCGCCAGTTCGGCGTTGTCTTTCGGGCTGGCCAGCAGGTCGGCGCGGGCGGCGGCGTCGGTCCGCTCGTCGCCGCACCGCCCGCGGGTGCCCTTGATTGGCCGCGTGATAACGTGCCGCCCGCGAACGCGAAGAAAAAGCTCCGGCGAGCTGCTGAGCACCGCGCAGAGCCGGCCATCCCGGCGGAATTCCAGGTATGCCGCGTAGTTGGCGGGGTTGCAGGCGCGGAGCATGTGGTAGGTCGTCCGCGAGTCCGGGGCGTTTGGAACCTCGAAGCGCTGCGAGATGTTCACCTGGAAGATATCCCCGGCCGCGATGTACTCGATGCACCGCGCGACGGCCCGGCGGTACTGATCGGGCGTGAAGTTGGAAGCCGGCGCTCTGTCAGCGATGATTCGATGGATTGGGTGCCATGCTTGCGTCTTGGGAAGCATGTCCTGGCCGGGAACAGGGGACATGCTTCCTAAGACGCAAGCATGGCACCCGTCAATAGACGATTGAGTGTGGCACGAAGCCTGTGGCACGGCCCCCGTCAAGCCGCGAAGCATCTCGGCCGCGGCCCCCGCCCCCGGCGGCGCGGGATCGCGGAACTTCAACTCTGCCAGCCACGCTTGCCCGCCCGCCGCGTCGCGGATGAGGATGGCGTCGTAGAACGCCAGGTGCAGGTCGGGCAGGTGCGCGTCGCTGACGGCCCGGCCGGGGAGGCGTTCGATAATCCGCCCGACCTCGTAGCCGACGTAGCCAATCCATCCCGGCGCGTAAGGCAAAGAGGCATCGGCCGCCGCGGGCGCGATAGGCCTAAGCGCCTTGCCCAGTTCGGCCCAGATTTGCTCCGCCCCGGTAGCGATTATGCGTTGGGCGCGATTGCGCAGAACGCCGTCGCGAAGCGTCAGCACCTCGATGGGCCGGCACGCGAGGATGCTGCAGCGGCCATAGATCGGGTGCGGGGCGGATGAGTCCAGCAGGGCCGGCTCATCGTCGGGCGACAGCAGTGCCAGCAGTTCATCCGGTCTCGAACCAAGCTCGACGGGCCGACATGCGATCTCGGCCCGATACCCGGTTTCAGCATTGCTCATAGCGTGCCAAGCGGGGTCACTTTTCCTCGTCCTCGATCATCCCCAATCGCTGGTATTGATCGCGTGTCAGTTCATTGGAGCACTCGGCGGCGGCCCTGAGCAGCGGGTCTTCGCTGCGGAGGTACTTCTGGATGAGGCTCTTGGCCTGTTTGAGGTCGCCGCGACCGACGGCGCGGTACTTCATCGGTCCCAGCGTGAGGATGGCCTGCACCTTCCAGGCGTGGTCCTGCTCGTTTTCGACCATGACTAACACGTCGCCGGGGTAGAACTGATCGCCGGAGGAGCGGCCCAACGGCAGCGAGTCCCAGAGCAGCCGCTTCTTCTGTTTGTCGTACTCGCGGATTCCCAGCAGCTCGTTCTCGTACTCCTTGAGCGACCGCAGGCGGTCTTTCGGCGCCTCGGGCCAGATGTTGTAAAGCTCCTGCAGATACTTGACCGCATCGACCATGATGTCCAGGCCCTGCATGGACATGTCCGCCAAGGCCCGCTCATTGAACATGTGCCAGCCGAGAACGAACACGTCCAGCATGCGTTTCTCTGCCTGGGCATATTCCTTGCGATCCTTGCAGACCTGGTAGCACTGGGACGAGCCGAGACATATCTGGTACATGTCGCGGGCGAAATCGACCTGGAAGTATGGCTTCAGCTTCTTTGGCGTCATGACGAAGGTGTACCTGAACTCAGCCTTCTTGGCTCCTTCGGCGACGATGTCGGCCAGGTCGCGGCAGGCCTTGAAGTCCGGATTGGCCCAGGGGTCGGCCGAGGCGGTGGCGGCGTTGTACGGCGCGATGTCGGCGGTCTTGTCGATGTCGCCGGCGTGCTGCTTGTAGAAAGTCATCGCCTTGGCGTAATCATCCGCCGCGTTGCCGGGCCCGCTCGGCGCCGCCGGAATAATGGCGTTCAGCGGCGTCCGCGGCACCTTGAGTTCCATGAAGCCGGGCTCGGCGGTCAGGTAAGGCGCCGAAGGCAGCGGGTTGAATACGAAAAAGTACAGGAAGATCATGACTGCTGCCAACAGGATTCCGCTGACTATCCAACCGGTCTTGTTTCCCAATGTCGTGCTCCTTGAATCTCTTGCGGCTAGGGGTTCGAGTCTACATAAGAACCCACGAACATTGTACCAAGATTTCGCGGATCATAAAAGTATCGCTGCGCGCCGGACCAGCTCGAACATTCATCGCCCTGCGGGCTGTACCGCATGAAGTTCACCCGCCAGAAGGCCGATTGGCCGGCCGGCCCCAGCGAGGCCAGCGGTATTGCGACCTCTGCCGTCCACGCGGCGTCCTGCGAGCCGATGGCGACGGACGCCGATGCCGGCCAGGCCGCGACCGCCCCCCCACCGGGGCAGCCCACGCCGCGCTCGCAGATGTGTACGCCGTTGGGCTTGATAACCAGGTGGTAGAGGTCCGACGGTCCGGATGCCTTGGAGCCCGGATCCAGCAGCACTTCCACCAGGTCCTCGCCGCAGGCGATCAGTTGCTCGTACGTCACCCTGTTGGTCGGCCTGCGGACCATGCCCGACGGGCTTGGCTCCTCGCAGCGAAACGCCAGGTAGAGGTATTTCTCGTCGCGCAGCACGAACGCCATCGTCTGTCGCCCGGCCAGGCCGGCGCCGATAAGCCCTCGCCGCCCGATCAGCCGGAAGTCCTTCGCCGTGTTGCCCGTGCGGATAGGCCAGTCCCGCAGGTCGCCGTCGATCGTCAGCGGGCGCCGGGTCTGCCCGGCCAGCAGCAGCGGCACCTGCGCCTCGACCTGCCTGGGCTTCTCGACATTGCTGGTGAGCGTTATGGTCAGCGGCGCCCGGGCGTTGGCGGCAATCGGCAGGGCCCCGGGCGATCCCTCGGCGGCGATTCGCATCACGCCCGTGGCGTATGGCGCCAGCGTGATGGCAGGCGCCTGGCCGGAAAGGAGCTTCCAGCCGTCCGGCAGGTTGGCCGGGCCGGCCTGGACGTTGGCCTCGATGTTGTGGCAATTGAACAGGTCCAGCAGGACCGTCATGCGGATCTTTTCGGGCGGGACTCTCGTCGAGCCTGGGGCGGGCTCGACGATCGAGCGGACCTGCTCGACCTGGAGCGACTCGGTCTGCTCGTTGAGGCGGCTCCACGCGAGCGTATGGGCCAGGCCGGCCAGGCGGGGGGCCTTTTCCGGCGTTACGGCCGCCTGGACTTCCTCGGCCAGGACGCGCCGGGCAAGCTCCCACGTCGCGCCGTCGGCGGCCCAGCCGTCGAGGCGGCAGTCGAGGTAGTTGTCGCCCGCGGCCGCCAGCCCGCCGTAGCGGACCAGGGCGTTTGTTACCGTCTGCGCCACGCCTTGGCGCTGGCGGCGATGGAGTATCCAGAGGTATGCGATGTCCTGAAGCCCGCGGCGAAGGCGCTTGAGCCGCACACTTGGCAGCGGGGCCTCCAGGCCGGCGACGCTGCCGGGGTAGAAGAGCCTCGTCTCGGCCTCGGCCGCCGGGGCAAACGGGTCGCCGGACCAGTGCAGCACATCCGGCAGCAGCAGGCCCGTGCAGCCATACTTCATCGCGAACCACGGCATTGCCCGCGCGTCGGCGGGCTTGGCTATCAGCCCGAGGCTCGGCAGGTACGGCGGCCTGCCCGAGGCAAGCCAGACGCCCGCCCCCAACGGGGCAGGCAATGGATGCCCGGTGCCGCCGGGGGCTTGCTTGAGGGACTTGGCGGCGGCCGCCGGGAGGTTCGGGTCGAACATCTCGCCGCGCGGCGCGAAGATGTCGGCGGTTTCGCGGAACCCCTTTGGCACGGCCCAGTCGCTGCCGGGCGGCGCCTGGGGCGGGAGTTGGCTGAGGATCGGCACGCCCGGTACCGCCTTGCGAGCCAGGGCCGCAAGGGCCATGTGCGTCGCGTAGCCGTCGGGCGCCTGGAGGTTCCGGCCTGGCCAGAGGAAAATGCTCTTGCTCGCATTGCCCGCATTGCCCACGTCGCCCCCAACGGGGCAGGCGAGGTGTTTGCGGGCCTCGGTCAGCAACTGCGTCACTGCCGACGTGTAATTCGCCGAAGCGGCGCCGTCGTAGTGTGCCGGGTTCGGCCAGTCCTGGCTGAAAGGCATCGGCCAGGCCGGCACGCCGATGTGGTCGTCGAAGGCCGAGCCGTCGAGGTACGGCTGGACTATCGCGTCGTAGTCCTTCCAGTCCAGGCTTACCTCGCTGACGCCCGTTCGCTTGAGCAGCGGATGGATGTCCGTGTCGAACAGGTCCACGCGATGTTCGTGCGCCATTCGCATCAGGTCGCGGATGTGTACCAGCCCGCGGCGGACCATGGGATTGTCGCGGTCGAGGTAGACCGGGTCGAACGGCTTGGAGTCGCGCGCCAGCAGCGCCCGCATCAGTTGGCGATGGCCGAAGCCTCCCACGGCCGGGATGGCCCGCTCGTCCGGCAGCACGAACGCCAGCACCTCCATGGAGAGCCTGGCGGACCATTT
>CAYOBS010000289.1:0-4714 GCA_964402305.1 uncultured Planctomycetaceae bacterium
GCTGGTGGCAAGGGGCGCGGGCTGATAGTACCCGCCCGTAACCTGCTGATAGCCCGCTTGCCCGACAAAAGGAGGCGGCGTGACCATCGGCAGCGGTGACATCGGCGGCGCTTGGGAGGGCATTGAGGCTTGTCCTTCCCCGTCCGGCGTCGTCGTCGGTAAGCCCTGCGGCTGCACCTCGCCGCTCTGGGCCGAAGGCGGCGCCTGCGACCGGGCCACGAACAGGCACCTGCACTTGCCGCAGGTCACCTGCTGACCCAGAAGACTGTCGGGTGCGTTTAGCTGCGTTCCACAGTTAGGACAGGTTATCACCGGCATGGGTCACTCCTTCTGGCCGACTATGATCAGCGTGTCGTTCTGCCCGCCGAAGCCAAAGCTGTTGCTCATGCACGTGCGGACCTGCGCCTTGCGGGAGGCGTTGGGCACGTAGTCCAGGTCGCAGTCGGGGTCGGGGTGATGGAGGTTGATCGTCGGCGGAAGCACCTGGTCCCGGATCGCCAGGATGCAGGTTATCAGCTCCGTCGCCCCGGCCGCCGCTATCAGGTGGCCAAGCATGCTCTTTACGCTGGAGATGGGCACCTTGTACGCCAGGCCGCCGAAGACGCTCTTTACCGCCAGCGTCTCGACCTGGTCGTTCTGCTTGGTGCCCGTGCCATGCGCGGAGATGTAGTCGATGTCCGCCGGGGCAAGCCCGGCGTCGCTTAGCGCCATTTTCATGGACGCTGCCGCACCGGCGCCGTCGGGGTCCTGGTCGGTCACGCGGAAGGCGTCGGCGCTGCTGCCGTAGCCGACGATCTCGGCCAGAACCTTCGCGCCGCGCTTTGCGGCGTGCTCGAGCGTCTCGATGATTAGTATGCTCGATCCCTCGCCCAGGACGAAGCCGTCGCGGGTCTGGTCGAAGGGCCGGCTGGCAGTGGCAATGTTGTCGTTGCGGCTGGACAGGGCCGTCAGGCGGATGAAGCCCGTCACGCCGTACGGGTGGATCATGCTGTGGGCGCCGCCGGTGAGCATCACGTCGGCGTCGCCGCGACGGACCTGCAAGGCCGCCTCGCCGATGGCCTGCGTGCTGGCTGCGCAGGCCGTCAGCACGTTGAACGCCGGGCCGCGCACGCCGAACTCCGCCGCCAGGTGCGCGACGACCATGTTCGACTCCTGCTCGGCCTCGCGGTAAAGCTCCATCCGCCGGAAGGCAAGCTCGGCCCAGCGGCGCGTGTCAACCTTGCCGTCGCGCCACGAATCGACGATCGTGCCCGTGAAATTGTCGAAGTCGATGCTGCCCTCGCCGCTGCCGAGGTATATCCCCAACCGCGAGCGGTCAAGGTCCGCGTAGTTAGCCAGGCCCGACTGCTTCCACGCCTGCGCAGCCGCGCCCAGCGCGAACCGGCAGTGGCGCCCCGCGTGAACGTGCCGGGCGGCATTGGGGACGTGCCGGGTGAGGTCGTAGCCCTTGACCTCGGCTGAAAACTTCGTCGAAAACGTGCGCGCGTCGAAATTGCCCGTCTCGGCGAGGCCGGACTCGCACGCCAGCAGCGCCCGCCACGTCGACTCGACGTCGTGGCCGAGAGGATTGACCGTGCCCATTCCCGTAATGACTGCTCGTCTGGGGTTCATGGCTCGATGCGCCTCAAGACACAGGCCCCGCTTTGCCCGCCGACGCTGAAGGCCGCGCTGACGGCGTACTCGAAATCGCCCGGCCTGGCCGTTGATGCAAGGGCCAGCCCGCAGTCCGGCGCGGCGGCGGAGAAATTCACCGTCGGCGGAACGCACCGGCTGTGAAGCGCCCGCGCCGCGGCCGCCAGCTCGACCCCGCCGGCCCCGGCGAACAGCGAGCCGAGCGCGCCGGTGATCGCCACGGCCGGGATCCGCCCGGCCAGGTCGCCGAGCACGGACCGCCACTCGGCCGTCTCGCAAACGTCCTCGCCCGGCACGGCGGTGCCGTGCGTGACGATCAGCCCGACCTGCCGCGGGGTTATTCCGGCGTCTTTCATGGCGGCCCGCACGGCCTGGCCGAGCCCGCCGGCGCTGGGCTTTTCCACTTCGATTCCGTTGGGGTCGCAGGAGCTTGCGAAGCCGACGACCTCGGCGTACATCCTGGCGCCGCGGGCCTTGGCGTGCTCCATTTCCTCGACGACCAGCAGCCCGCCGCCCTCGCCGATGACGGTGCCGGCGTGTTGCATGTCGAACGGCCTGCACGCGCCCGACGCGTCGCCGCGCCAGGTGGTGCAAAGCCTCTTTAGAAGGCTCTGTCGAAGCAGGCCCATGGGGTTGAGCTTGCTCTCGGCCCCGCCGGCAATCACGGCGTCGGCCCCGCCCCGGGCGACCAGGCGGGTGGCCTCGCCGATGGCCAGGTGGGCCGAGGCGTCGCCGCAGGTGATCGTGTTGCTGGGGCCCTTGGCGCCGTGGACGATCGTCACGTGGCAGGCCAGCATGTTCGGCAGGTACTTCAGCAGCCACAGCGGCGTGAGGTTGTTTATGCCGCCGGCGCCCCACTTGGCCATGGAGAACTTGCCCTCGTCGTCCAGGGCGGTTGCCAGGGCGACGCCTATCTCGTCAAGGTCGGTGCAGATGAGCCCGGCGCCGATGTTGCAGCCGAGGCGCCCGGACTCGATGGTGGTCGCGGCTTCCTCGCCGGCCGCGGCGGTAACGATGCCCGCGTCGGCAAACGCCAGGCCGGCGGCCCCGACGGCCAGTTCGATGTCGCGGGCCATGATCTTGACGCTCTTGCGGTAGTTCTTCGGAACGTAGTCGCGAGCGGAGAAGTTCTCGACATAGCCGCCGATGTCGGTCGGAAAGGCGCCGGCGTCGAAGGCGGCGATCTTCCGCGTGAAGCTGCGCCCAGCCAGCAGGGCCTCCCAGAGGGCGTCCATGCCCGCCCCGGCGGGAGTTACAACGCCCAGGCCGGTAATTGCCACGCGGCGCTCAGGCATTGCCCTTCTCCAGGAAGGGCGCCACCAGGCGCTCGAACTGGCCGGTAAATACGAAGTTCTCCTCGGGGAACTCCATCCCGCCGAGGTTCCGGTCGATGTGCGAGAACATCAGGTCGATGTGCCCGATGCACTTGCCGTTGCGCAGAACCGTGCCGGCGGTGCCGGCGGCCTCGGGGGCGATGTTCTCCACCTCGGCGCGGTAGGTTATCTGGTCGCCCGGCAGGACCAGGTCGTCAAGCTGGGCCTTGACCACCTTGGCCAGGATCACCTTCTCCTGAAAGTTGCGAGCCTGCCCGACGAGTATGCCCGCGGTCTGCGCCATGCCCTCGATCATCAGGCTCATGGGCATGACGGGGTATGCCTCCCAGTGGTCGTGAAGGTGCTCCTCGGCCAGCGAGACGTTCTTGACGGCCACGGCCAGTTTGCCGGGGATGAACTCCAGGAATCGGTCGATCCAGATCCAACGCATGTCATACTCCGCCCGGCCGCGCGGCAAATGTCCGATGCGCAACCGCACCTGCGCCCCGCGGCCGCGACTCAGCCGCCAACCTTCGTCTTGACGTAGCTGACGATGGTCTGGACCTTGAACAGCGAGGCCATCTTGTTGATGTCCGGATCCTGCTCGAACTCGGTGAAGTCCACGTGCGGCATGGACGTCTTGAGCTGGGCGAGTCCGGAGGCCGTCAGCCTGCCGTCCTTGACGAACTCGGGATTGTTGAAGATGCCGTCGGGGAACAGCTCGCCACGGGGGATCTTGATGTTGAAGCCCTTCTCGAGACGGAAGACGATGTCCAGGAAGTCAATGGACTCGGCCCCGAGATCGCCCGTAAGGGTCGCATCGGGCGTCACCTCTTCGTCGTCCACGCCAAGGGCATCCACCAAAGTCTCTTTTACCTTCTCAAAGACTTCATCTTCGGTCATCGGCATTGCCTGTGTTCTCCTGTTGTGCCGTTTTCAATCGACGCAATCGATACAAATCGCCAAAACACGCATTCCCTGCCGCCAACGGCGAGCCGGGACCCTATGTATAGAGGCCCCGACGCGACAAGTCAATGTTAAGCCTCGTGCGGAATCGCTGCTCCGCGCCGCCGGCACGACATGTGCGCCATTTTCCCCCGCCGCCTCAGCCGCGCCCGCCTGCCGCCAGGGCCTCCGGGCCACCGACCAGCCTGAACTGCCGGCGAAGCTGGGCAATGATCGCCTCGTCCGCGCTGGCCGGGGCACGCTTCTCGTCGGCCAGATTGAAGCTGCGAAGCTCCAGCCGGCCCGCGACCGCCTGGCGGTCGCCGACGTACCCGGCCGCCTTGAACTTCGAGACCTCCGGGCCGATCTCCATCGCCTCAACCTCGCAACGCAAAATGTTGCCGGGCTTTACGAAATACGTGTACTTCACGTTCCGCACCGCCGTCAGCACCACGATGCTCTTTGCAAAGTCCTGCTCGATGCGGATCAGCCAGGCCGCCGACTGCACCAGCGCCTCGATCATCAGCACCCCCGGCATGACCGGAAAGGCCGGAAAATGATCCGCCAGGTACTCCTCGGCCAGCGAAAGCGCCTTGCTCGTGACGATCCGCTTGCCCGGCTCGACCTGCTCAATCCTGTCGACCAGATGGAATTTCATCGCTTCCTGGACCCTGTTTACCTTCCTGACCCGCCGGCGACCAAAAGACCGCGGCGGGACTGCGGGCCTTTTATTCGCTGGCGGGCACTTATGCAAGCATTTTCACTAAGAAACTGGACTTTTGCAAAGTCATGATAAACCCAAATGAGCCTTGATGCGATCACAA
>CAYOBS010000290.1:0-4688 GCA_964402305.1 uncultured Planctomycetaceae bacterium
GCCTTCCGCCTTCCGCCTTCCGCCTTCTGCCTTCCGCCTTCTGCCTTTCTCTGTTGTGCTGGAGAGAATTGAATGGGAAGTCCGATAACCATAAAGATACGTCGGAAAGCCGGGTGCCAGGACGTCCCGGCGCCGCGGTACATGTCCGAACATGCCTCGGGCATGGATGTATGCGCGGCCTGCGAGGGCGACGTTACAATCGCCCCCGGCGACGTGGTGTTGATACCGTGCGGATTTTACATGGCGTTGCCGGTCGGCTACGAGGCTCAGATGCGGCCTCGCAGCGGCCTGGCGTTCAAGCACGGGATCGTGCTGCCGAACTCGCCGGGCACGATCGACGCCGACTATCGAGGCGAGGTGTGCGCGATTCTGGCCAACGTGGGCCGCGAGGCCTTCACGGTTCAGCGCGGGATGCGGATCGCGCAAATGGTCATCGCCCCGGTAACGCGGGTCGAGACGGCGATGGTTGATGAACTGGACGAGACCGCTCGCGGACAGGGCGGTTTCGGGCATACGGGCGTTTAAGGAGTAGCATGGGCATCTTGCCCATGAGTCGCAGGGCCATCTTGGCCCTGCATGGTCTTTGCCGTACATTGCACGGGCAGGATGCCCGTGCTACGAAAGAATCGCGGCAGTGATGCAATCAAGGACGGTGTGCAAGGATGTCGACCAAGGAGCGAAATAGCGGCAGGAAAGGCAAGGCGGGTGATCGCCCCGAAGGACGAGGCCTGCGGTTCCTGCGGTACTGCCTGGTGCTGGTGCTGGTCGGCGCGGCCGCGGTGGCGTGGATCAGCCTGGTGAGCTACTCTCCGACCGACCCGCCCGCGCAGATTCTCGTGCCGGCCAAGTCGCCGGTGGACAACTCTGCCGGCGTGGTAGGGGCGTACGTGGCGGACTCGCTGCTGTATTGGCTGGGAGGCGGGGCGTACATGGCCCTGCTGTTCGTCACGCTGGCGGCTTTCATCCTGGCCCTGGGCGGGCGCGTTCGCGACGTGCCATGGCGGGTCCTCGGCGTGGCGCTGCTCGTCACGGCCGGCAGCGCGGCGATATACATGGCCAAACCCATCACGTCGGGCGACCCGCTTACAAGCTCGGCCGGCATCCTGGGCATTTCCGTCGGCCAACTGCTTCTGTCAACTTGTGCCTCCATCGGCGGGTGGATCATCGTTCTGATATGCCTGGCTTTGGGCCTGATGCTCACGGCTGACAGCCTGGTGCTCAAGCTGCCGTCACTTGGCCGAAAGGCCTGGGAAAGCCGCGCCGGCCTGACGGCGCTGGCTGGTGCCCTTCACCTCGGCCGGCCCGGCATCGACGTCATGGGGCGCGGCGCGACGACCAGACCTCACCCCCGCCCGGCCGCGATAAAGCCGCAGGCCGCGCCCGCGGTACTGTCACCCAAGTGCGTCGCGGCGAAAGCTGCCGTGCCCGCCCCGGCCAGTGCGACCAGGGCCGGCACCGTCGCCCAGCAGGCCCCCCTGGGGGGCCCAAGGCCGGCTGAGCCGAAACGCCGAAACTGGCTGCTGCGCCTGCTGCTTGGAGGCAAGCAGTTCGTCGCCGGACCCGCCGGGGCCGAGGCTGTGAACGCCAGGGGGCCAATGGATATAGGTCCTATAGGACCCATAGGACCTATGGGCTCGGACAAGCCCGTTAGAACTCCGCGCGCGGACGCCACGGCGGACCAAGCCTCTGCCGCCCTCGCCCCAGCCAAGCTCCGGCCGCCCGTGGCCGAGCCGCCCAAGGCCCGCCCGGCCGTGCGCGCCGAGCCCGCCTGGGCGGACAGGTCCGAGCCGTCAGCCAGCGTCAAGGCCGGCGCCAAGGCAAAATCCTACGACCTGCCCTCAACGAGGCTTCTCGAGGCCCCGCAGACCGGCTACAGCGAAGGCCAGGAGCTCGTTGCCCAGCAGCGTAGAGGCATCCTCCAGCAGACGCTCAATGACTTCAACGTGGGCGCCCAGGTCGAGGGCTACCAGACCGGACCGGTCATCACGATGTTCGAGCTATCGCTGGCGCCCGGTGTGAAGGTCGCCCAGGTTTCCAACCTGTGCAACGACATCGCCCGTTCGCTGGCGGTGCCCGGCGTGCGCCTCGTCAGCCCGCTGCCGGGGCGAGACACCATCGGCATCGAGGTGCCCAATCTCGAAAAGGAGATAGTCCGCATCAGCGAACTGATGATGCTCGACCCCGAGGCCGAGAAGCGGATGAAGCTGCCTCTGTACTTCGGCAAGGACGCCAGCGGCGATGCGATAATCGAGGACCTTTCCCGCATGCCGCACATGCTCATCGCCGGCACGACCGGCTCGGGCAAGAGCGTGTGCATAAACTCGATCATCATGGCCATCCTCATGACGCGCCGCCCCGAGGAGGTCAGGCTGATCCTTGTCGACCCCAAGATGGTGGAGATGGCGGCCTTCGAGCAGATCCCGCACCTGCTGTGCCCGATCGTCAACGACATGCACCATGCTGAGGAGATCCTCGCCTGGGCCGCGTCGAAGATGGACGAGCGCTACGAGGTGCTCAAGGAGGCGGGCGTGAAGAACATCGCCGGCTTCAACAAGCTCTCGAAGGAGGAGATCTACAAGCGGTTCGGGTCCGAGACCGACGAGGACAAGCTCCGCACGCTGACAAACATGCCGTACTACGTGATCATCATCGACGAGCTTGCCGACCTGGTCATGACATCCAGCAGGGAAGTCGAGGAGCACATCATCCGCATCGCCCAGAAGGCCCGCGCGGTTGGCATCCACCTCATCCTGGCCACGCAGCGGCCCAGCGCCAACGTGGTCACCGGCCTGATCAAGTCCAACATGCCCTGCCGGATAAGCTTCCGCGTCGCCAGCCGGCAGGAAAGCCGCATCGTGCTCGACCAGAACGGCGCCGAGGTGCTGCTCGGGCAGGGCGACATGCTGTTCCTTCGCCCCGGCTGCAGCACGCTGGTGCGCGCCCAGGGCACGTTCGTCGACGATTCGGAAATTCACGTCATCGTCGAGGAGATCAGGGCCAAGAACGGCCCGCCGACGTTCGACGCCGAACTGGTGCAGCTTAACTCGCGCCCCGCCGGGGCCGGCGAACCGGGGCAGCGCGACGATCTTTTCAACAAGGGCGTCGAGATCGTCCTTGCCAGCCAGCGCGGCAGCGTCTCACTGCTCCAGCGGAGACTGGCCGTAGGCTACAGCCGGGCCAGCAGGATCATCGACCAGATGGCCGAGGCCGGCCTGCTGGGCGACTACAAGGGCTCGCAGGCCCGCGAGTGCCTCATTACGCTGGAGGACTGGCAGGCGATGCAGGACTCCATCACCGCCGACCAGTCCGGCGCCTCGTCGCTCAACGGCGAGCCGACAAGCGCGTGAGGCTCACTTCCCAGTTTCCGGCCGGGGATGTAGAATGCCCGCATGGCATATGCCGGTGAGAAAAGACCATCAGACACGGGCGACAGCCCTATAGGTCCTATAGGACCCATAGGACCTATGGCCCCGGACCAGTCGCCAGCGGAGGCGGCCTGTGCCGAATCGCAGGCCCCCGCGCCCGCTATCGCCCCCGCGCTCGCTATCGCCCCCGCGCGAGTGGCCTGGGCAGTCGGGCCGCAAACATTCGCCCGCTATGCCCGCGTGCTCCAGCCACTGGCCGTCGGGCTAATGGACGAGCTTGTCGAACTGTCCATAATGTGCCCGCCGGCGCCGGCAAATCAGCCGCCGCTGGGCATGCCCTGCGAGGTCGTAACTTGCCCGGTGCGCGGCTGGCTGGGCTACCGCGAGTCGGCGATCGAGCGGCTCGGCGAAAACCTTCGCCGCTGGAAGGTCGAACTGATCCACGCCGTTGACGCCTCGGCCGCGGAGCTGGCGAGCCAGGTGGCCCTCGACCAAAAACTGCCGTACGTCGTAAGCAGCTTCGACCTCGCGGACGCCAGACGACTCGGCGAGACCGCCAGCCAGGCCGACCTGCTGCTGGCCGCGTCCCAGCCCATCGCCGACGCCCTGGCAGCCCGTGGGCGCACCGACGGCCGCATCAGGCTGCTGAGGCCCGGCGTCTTCCACGTCCGTCACGCCACGTGCTTCCAGGAGCCGGGCAACAGCGTGGCTATCGTTGCCGGCGGGCCGCTCGAAAACCTGCTCGCATTCGACACCGTCCTGCGATGCTTCGCCGAACTGGCTGCCAGAAAGTTCGACTGTGTGTTTTTCGTCATAGGTTCAGGCCGGGCCGAGGGGAAGCTCCGCCAGCAGGCCCTTCGCCTCAGTCTCGGCCCGCGGATAACGTTCATCGACGCGCTGTCCATGGAACAACTTGCCCGGATATTCCAGGACGCCGACATCTACATCACGCCCGCCATTCAGGAGTCCATCGACATGCAGTCGCTTCTGGCGATGGCGGCCGGCGTGCCCGTCCTGGCCGCGGCCGGCGAAGGCGCCAACGACTTCCTACGCGACGGGCAGACCGTGATGAGCTTCGCCTGCGGCAACCACGAGGAGTTGACCGCCAAGCTCTCCGCCATCCTCGACGACCGCGCCAGCGCACGTGCCCTGGCCGAGAGCGCCCTGGAATACCTCCGCCTCAACCACAGCGCCGCCGGCAACGTGACCGCCCTTGCCAGCATGTACCGCCAGGTGATTGCCGGGAGAAAAGCCGGGAGTAGTAGCCGGTAGCCGGTAGCCGGTAGCCGGTAGCCGGTAGCCGGTAGCCGGTAGCCGGTAGCC
>CAYOBS010000291.1:0-2435 GCA_964402305.1 uncultured Planctomycetaceae bacterium
CCCGGATATCGCGACCAAGGGCGGCGCGGGCGGCGGAGGCGATAACCGGAATGAAGCCCCGAAGGGCGCCCTGGCCAAGGGCCACGGCGACAACGACGCCGACGCCGTCTCGGGACCATTTAACAACGTCAAGAGCATGTCCCGCGTGCTGGCCGGCGACACGGCCAACAACACGATCATCTACACCGACCGGCTGGACCAGACCCAGCAGCAGGTCGAGAAGGTGCTCGGCGCCAACGGCATCGCGCCGGTAGTGACCCAGCAGTCCGAGGCTTCCGCTGCCGCGAACAAAGCCGGCCGCCAGAGCAACCAGGCCCGCGGCAACTTCTACGTGGCCAATCCCATCTCACCGGCCCAGGTGCAGTACGAGGCGTACGTGACGCCCGAGCAGTTGGCCAAGGTCCAGAAAGACTTGGACAGCCTGCGAGCCAGGCAGAACGTATCGCAGGATGTGCCCGCCTTGGCCTACAACGGCGAATCCGCCAGGGACGGCGGCTGGAACTACAAAAAAGACCAGGCCGGCAAGGACGGCTACATTGCCGGGAAAGAGTCCGAGAAGGGCTACATTGCCGGGAAAGCGTCCGAGAAGCCGTCCGACATCGCCATCGCCAAGACGGATAGCGACAAGACGTTCGGGCGGAAGATCGAAGCCCAAACGGGCACACCTGTCGGAAAAGAAACCCCACCCGCCGCAAAGGCGGCTGAGCCTGCCCCGATGGCCCCACCTGGCGCACGGGCGGCCGCGCCCGCGCCCGCCGCCCCGGCGGTCGAGACTGCCCCGCCTGCGCCGGTAGCGGTGGTTGCTCCGGGCCGTAGGAGCGGCGAAGAAGCAGGCCAAAAGGCAAAACAGGACGTCCGGGTGGCCGACAAGCCCCAGGGACAACTGGCCGAGGCGACCGCCAAGGACGAGGTGGATCGGGTCCAGGCGCCCGCCAAACCCGACGCGCAACAGGCCCAGGTGCAGGCCAAACCCGACGCGCAACAGGCCAAGGCGCCCGAGTCCAACTCGGGTTTGGCGGCTGAACCTCGTGGACAGTCCGCAAACGAGCCCCTCGGAGATACCGAGATGCGCCGCGAAGTCGCCCAGACCTCACAGGCGCCAGCAACAAGCAGGCAGGGCGAGCAGGGCGAGCAGGTCGTGCAGGTTGGCATCGTAAAGGAATCGCCTTTGGCGCAGTCCGGCGGCACGGTCGCCGTGCAGATCGCCTCGCAGCCGGGCCAGGCCGGCCAGCTTTTTGAGAATCCCGCCACGGCCCGCGTGCAGCGGCTGGTGATAACGCTGAACTATCGGCAGGCCGGTGAGAACAACCGCACTTTGGACAGAGCCAAGTTCAACGCCACCGCGGCCAGCCAGGCTGCGCCATCCCAGTCCGCACCCGCCAACAAGGCGGCGCAGGAAGCCAAGCAGGAAGCGAACCCGGCGGCACAGTCGAAGTGACGGGGGAGACAGGCCGAAATGCGGCTGCTTGTTTGCACTGTTCGGTCCTCCCCGAAATCATCTGCAATTCGCAAGGGGTCGATCGATGCCCTGCCACCCTAAGACCTGAGAGCTATGAGCTAGGACCTTATTCTCGTCATTGTCCGCTGACGAACACGCGCTCGGCGAACCTGCGGGCGGTGAACGGGCTGGAGAAGTCAACGGCGAGGATGAACTTCTGCCCGACGGGGATGGCCTTGTACCACTGAAGCTTGAAGGCGTAGGCCCTCGTTATGGAGTCCCAGTGAACGAGGTTCTTCTCGGGGTCCAGCAGGTCTTCCTCCCAGGTGGCAACGCGCGGGCCGCGAGGGCTGGGTGAGTCGGGCTTGTACTGGTAGAGGGCGAATTGGAACTTGCCGAACGCCTTCGTCGCGTCGCCGTAGGCGTCCAGCGCCTCGACGCGAACGTCGATGCCCTTGACCCCGCCGGCCTCGTCGAACGTCCGAGTGCCGGTGAACGGATGGATTCGCATGGCCTTGGGCAGCAGCAGGTGAAGCGGCGCGGGAACCGTAACATCCGCCGGCTCCGGATGGGCCGCGACGGCGGAATTCCCCGGCGACGTCATGGAGAATTTCCCGCCGTTGCAGCCGCCCGCCAGCGCCATCGCCACCACCAGGGCAACCGCCGCCAGAGGCCGCGATGAATGTTCGCCGTAATCCATCTATTCAATCTCCCTGAGCCCAACGCAATGCACCAAGGATAACGCAACGCGTCGCCAGGTCAAAAATCCAAATCTCGAAACAAATACTGCAAAGCAATGATGAACGCAGATGAACGCAGATAAGAACTTCTTATTCATCTGCGTTCATCATTGCTTTGTCCTTACGAAGTATTGTCTTGGATTTCGTGCTTCCGCCTTCTGCCTTCTGCCTTCTGCCTTCTCACTTCCGCCTTCCGCCTTCTCACTTCCGCCTTCTGCCTTCTCACTTCCGCCTTCTGCCTTCTCACTTCCGCCTTC
>CAYOBS010000291.1:2535-4679 GCA_964402305.1 uncultured Planctomycetaceae bacterium
CACTTCCGCCTTCTGCCTTCTCACTTCCGCCTTCTGCCTTCTCACTTCCGCCTTCTGCCTTCTCACTTCCGCCTTCCGCCTTCTGCCTTCTGCCTTCTCACTTCCGCCTTCCGCCTCAGCCCTGGTTCGGCTTTGGCTGCACGAGTATCTTCAGGTCCAGTTCGGCGAGCTGCTTGTCGTCCACTTCCGACGGCGCGCCCGTCAGCGGGCACTGGCCCCGCTGGGTCTTGGGGAACGCGATGACCTCGCGAAGGCTCTGCCCGCCGACCATCATCATCACGATCCTGTCGACGCCCAGGGCGATCCCGCCGTGAGGCGGCGCGCCAAAACGCAGGGCGTCCAGCAGGAAGTCGAACTTGACGTGGGCCTGCTCGGCCGTGATGCCCAGCAGACCGAAGACGCGCTTCTGCATGTCCAGGTTGTGAATACGGATCGACCCGCCGCCAAGCTCCATGCCGTTGCAGACGATGTCATACGCCCGGCTGCGGACCGCGCCGGGGTCGGCGTCCAGCAGGCCGATGTCCTCGTACTTCGGCGAGGTGAACGGGTGGTGCAGGCTGTCCCACCGCTTCTCGCCCTCGTTCCACTCCACCAGCGGAAAATCCACGACCCACAGCCATTTGAAAACGCCGGCCGGGATCATGCCGCGCTCTCGCGCCAGCTTGCAGCGAAGCTCGCCCAGCACGCGATGGACGACTGCCGACACGTCGGCCGCGAAGCACAGCAGATCCCCCGCCGACCCGCCGCACCGCTCGATGAGCTTCTGCGCGACGGGCGCGAGGAACTTGGCGATGCCGGTATCGAGCTTGCCGCCCTCGATTACCTTGGTTACGGCCAGGCCCTTGGCGCCGAAGCCCTTGGCCCATTCAGCCAGGGCGTCGGTCTGGCTGCGGGGCATTTCCCCGCCGCCGGGAACGCGGATGCACTTGACGGTCCCGCCGGAGGCCAGCGCGGACTTGAACACGCCGAAGTCGCACTGTCCGGCCAGGTCGGCGATGTCGATCAGCTCCATGGAGAACCGCAGGTCCGGCTTATCCGAGCCGAAGCGGCGCATCGCCTCGGCGTAAGTCATCACGGGCAACTCGTCGGGGAAGTCCTTGCCGGCGAGCTTGCAGACGGCCCGCATGACCTTGTTGGTCGCGGCCATCACGTCGTCCTCGCAGACGAAGGACATCTCGACGTCGAGCTGCGTGAATTCCGGCTGGCGGTCGGCCCGCAGGTCCTCATCGCGGAAGCAGCGGACGATCTGGTAGTAGCGGTCCAGCCCGCCGACCATGAGGATCTGCTTGAAAAGCTGCGGGCTCTGCGGCAGGGCGTAGAAGCACCCCTGCTGGAGCCTGGCAGGCACGAGGAAGTCCCGCGCGCCCTCCGGCGTGGACTTGGTCAAAAACGGCGTCTCGACCTCGACGAAGCCCTGCTCGTCGAGCATGGCCCGCATGGTCCGGCATATCTCGTGGCGAAGGCGAAGCGCCCGCGTCATCGACGGGCGGCGGATGTCGATGAAGCGGTACTTCAGCCGGACGTCCTCGGAGGCCTCCGTGAACTCGTCCGGCTCGAAGGGCACCGGGTCCGACCGGTTAAGGACCACAAGGTCGTCGCCGAGCACCTCGATCCGCCCGGTCGGCAGCTTGGGGTTCTCGCGTTCGCCCCCGCGCGGGCGGACAACACCGGCCACGGATATCACCCACTCGTTCCGCAAGCCCTGGGCCAGTTCGTAACGGGCGACTTCCTGCCGGTTATTCGGGTCGGCAGGCAGGTCGAAGACGATCTGCGTAACGCCTTCGCGGTCGCGCAGGTCCACGAACAGGACCCCGCCGTGGTCGCGATAGCTCTTGACCCATCCGCACAGCCGAACACGCCGGCCGCAGTCTTCGTGCCGAAGCTGCCCGCAGTTGTGAGTCCGCTTGAGTACTTCGTTGCTGAACGTTTCCATTGATCCTTCTCTGCTATGAACCGTCGCGGTGCCGCAAGCCCGCGAGACACCGTGCTGCCGAGCCGTAGAGTCTACCGCGGCGCGGCCTTCGGCCGCAAATGCCAAATATTCAATGGACAGTGGACAGTGG
This sequence comes from uncultured Planctomycetaceae bacterium, assembly GCA_964402305.1. Taxonomy (GTDB): domain Bacteria; phylum Planctomycetota; class Phycisphaerae; order SM23-33; family SM23-33; genus JAUWQU01. Next base: position 4,599 of record CAYOBS010000291.1, read on the forward strand.
ACAATGGACAGTGGACAGGGGACAGTGGACAGGGGACAGTGGACAGTGGACAGTGGACAGTGGACAGTGGACAGTGGACAG
>CAYOBS010000292.1:0-4671 GCA_964402305.1 uncultured Planctomycetaceae bacterium
CAGGTTCCGCCTTTTTGCTTTTCCCGGTTCCTTGTTCCGCCTTTTTTTCTTCTCCGGGTTCCTGGTTCCTTGTTCCGGATTCCAGGTTCCGCTGTTCTCTTTTCCTGGTTCCTGGTTCCGCTTTTGCATTTCGGTTTATCAGCGAGGCGATGTACCCGGCGCCAAAGCCGTTGTCGATGTTGACCACGCTCACGTTTGAGGCACAACTGTTGAGCATCGCCAGTAGTGCGGCCAGGCCGCCGAAGCTGGCGCCGTAGCCGACCGACGTAGGCACGGCAATGACGGGCACAGCCACCAGCCCACCGACCACGCTGGCAAGGGCTCCCTCCATGCCCGCCACGACGACGATCGCGTTGGCGGCCTGGAGTTTCTCCCCGTGCGCCAGCAGCCTGTGAATGCCCGCCACGCCGACGTCGTAGTGGCACGTGACGTTCTGGCCGAGTATCTCGGCCGTCACGCGGGCCTCCTCGGCGATCGGCAGGTCGCTCGTCCCAGCCGAGACAATGGCGATGTGCCCGACGGCCCTGGCGTGCTCGCCTTGGCGAAGGGTGATTGCGCGTGCCAGTTCGTGGTACTCGGCCGAGGGCAGCTCGCTCGCCACGCTACGGTAGGTTTCGGCGGTTGCCCGCGTGGCCAGGACGTTTGAGCCGGCCGCGGCCAAGCGGAGGAATATCTCGCGCACCTGCTGGCCGGTCTTGCCGGGGCAGAATATCACCTCCGGGAACCCGCAGCGCAGCGAGCGATGGTGGTCCAGGGTGGCGAACCCGACGGACTCAAACGGCAGCAGGCGCATCCGCCGCACGGCCTCATCGGTTTCGCAGCGCCCCTGGCGGACGTCTTCGAGCAGCTCTCGCAAGGTCTTCTCGTTCATGGGGGGATTATACAGGACAGGCCGCCAGAGGCTATGATGGAATCCCCGATGTCCGTGCGGGCAATAGGAACATGGGTTTGTGCATAAATCCTAAATCCGAAGCACGAAATCCTAAACAAATACGAAATTCAAATGTTCAAATGTTCCAAACCGCATCAACGTGTCATCTGTTCTTGAGTTTGAGTCATTTGGAATTCGATATTTGGATTTGTTTAGGATTTAGAGATTCGAATTTCGGATTTGCCGTCAGCAACCGGGACGGTGCTCCAAGACAGAACAGACGTGTTTGTTCCTGCGAATAATCACCGCCTTACCGTCGCCTGTGCCGAAAGCGTCAGGTCGTCCACGCGCCCGGCCTGGAGGTAGTGATAGCCCAGGCCGGCGATCATGGCGGCGTTGTCCATGCAGAATCGCGGCTCCGGCATTCGCAGTTGGCAGCCGAGTTGGGCGGCGAGTTTTTCCAGCGCGGCGCGGAGAACCGAATTGGCGGCCACCCCGCCGCCCAGCAGCAGCGTCCTGGCCCCGACGGCCCCGGCCGCGCGGCGGAGCTTGATCTTCAGCACGTCGACCACGGCGGCCTGGAACGAGGCCGCAACGTCGGCCAGTTCCGCCGGGCTGAAGTGCTCGATTCCCCGTCCGGCGTTGGGCTGGCCGCGTAGGCGCTGCCGGGCGGGCCCGGCTCGGCGCTTGCTGTGGCGCGGCGCCGGCGAGCCTGCTTCGTCGTCCGGCTTGGCGCCGCGTGCGCCGGGCACGCCGTTGACGTGGTAGAGCACGGCCGTCTTTATCCCGCTGAAAGAAAAGTCCAGGCAGTCGCCCGCCAGCAGCGACCGGGGGAACCGCACGGCCTCGCCGTTGCCGCCTCGCGCGGCCTTGTCAATGGCCGGGCCGCCGGGATAGCCCAGGCGCAGGATGCTCGCGACCTTGTCGAACGCCTCGCCGGCGGCGTCGTCGATCGTGGTGCCCAGCAGCTCCATGTCCATGGGCGACTGGCAGCGGTACAGGGCGGTGTGCCCGCCGGAGCAGATAAGCGCGGCGGCGGGGTACTCGATGCACTCGGCGTTAAGCGCGGCCGCGTATGCGTGGGCGTAGACGTGGTTGACGCCGATGAGCGGCACATCCCAGACCCACGCGACGGTCTTGGCGGCCATAAGGCCCACCAGCAGCGAGCCGATGAGCCCGGGCTGGCACGTAACAGCCACGGCGGCGATGTCGGCCGGGGCGACGGATGCCTCCGCCAGCGCCTCGCCGAAGACGGTGTTGACGGCCTCGATGTGTGCCCGCGAGGCGATTTCCGGCACGACCCCGCCGAAGCGGGCGTGCAGGTCGATCTGGCTGGCAACGACGTTGCTCAGCACGCGGCGCCCGTCGGCGACAACGGCACAACTCGTCTCGTCGCAGCTCGACTCGATTCCAAGGACCAGCGTCGGCTCACTCATCGCGCTTGTCTTCCTTGGCGTCGGCGGGGGACGTTGCCGGCATGCTGGCCGGGCGGGAGAGTATCTCCCGCATCCGCTCGGGCGATTCCAGCAGAGCGACCGCGGCGGCGAACTGGGCGTCGGCTGACATCGCCGGGCAGACCGGCCTGGCCGGGCGCGTCGCCGTCGCCGGTGCGGCCGTCCGGGCATCGTCGCCGGTCCGGGCGGCACTTGCGCCCACGACATCCACGCCGAGCCAGTACCGCCGCCTGGCCCGCTCGTCGGCGGCGGCCAGGGCCAGCGGCACGTCCGGCTCGATGCCCCAGGCAGCCGCGCCGCACCGGCGCTGCACGGGTAAGTCCTTGCCGATGAAGAACTCGCCCGTCGTCACGTTGGCCAGGCCCATATTGTCCGGCAGGTCGATCATGCTCTGAACCAACCCCTTGCCACGCGTCCGCTCACCGACCAGCACCGCCCGGCGGTGCAGTTGAAGCGCCCCGGCCACGATCTCAGCCGCCGAGGCCGTGCGGTCGTTGACCAGAACCACGATCGGCACATCCGGCCAGGTGCCATCGGCGCGGGCGTTGTGGACCTGCCGCTCGCCATGGGCGCCGACCTGCGTGAAAATCGCCCCGCTGCGCAGGAAAAGGTTGGCAACCGCGAACCCGGACTCGAGCTGCCCGCCGGGATTGTCCCGCAGGTCCAGCAAGAGCCCCGCAAGCCCCGGCAACTCGCGCAGGGCCTGTTGGATCCGCCCGGCCGTGGCCGGCAGAAACTCCCGGACGCGCAAGCACGCCAAGTCACGTCCGGCGTCCAGGAAATACTCCCATTGCCCATTGGCCGAGCGGCGAAGGCCCGCGACGCTCTCGACCGCCAGCGCCCGGCGGGTCAACTTGTAGCTGTGCGGCTGGGCGTTCGGGTCGGCAATGGTCACCTCGACTGTCTTTCGGCCGGGGGCCTCCAGCAGCCCGCGGATTTCATCGGGCGCCGCGCCGGCAACGTCATTGCCGTCGATGGCGACAACCCGCCCGCCGGGGGCGATGCCCGCCTCGTGGGCCGGCGAGCCGGGCAGCGAGCCGACGACCTCCGCCGGGCCGTCTCCCTCGCCGGCCAGGACAACCCCCGTGCAGATCATCTGCCCGTTGAGCCGGGCGCGGAAACTCTTGACCCGCTCCGGCGGAATGTAGCTGGAGTACTCGTCGAGAGTCTCAACCATGCCCCGCACGGCCCCCTGCTGCAACTGGGCCTCCGTCGGCGTCTGGTAGGAGTATTGGCGCAGCACGCGCTGCACCCGTGCGACGGGGCCAAGTCGCGCCATGTCCAGGTCGTCGGGCTGCGGGGCCGTGCGAGTCAACAACACAGTCGCCACGCCCGCTCCGACGATCACCGCGATCCAGATGAGGTTCCTCTTCGGCATGCCACCCAACCGCCGGGCCAATCCCGGCCGAAAGCAAGTCTATCACCATCCCGGCCGGGATGGAAGAACTTGGCAGAACCTGGCAGAACTTAGCCGGCCCGCCGCAAAACCAGGCCCGCCAAAAAGAACCCCCGGCCATGCCGGCCGCTCCGCAAGCCTGTGGATAACAGCGGAAACGGTATCAGGCGTTATGGGTCCGAATATGCCCTTACGTGTACACTGCAAACAGCCGATGGCTCATGTGCAACCGCGGTGAACGAACGGGTCCCTGGCACCGTTTCCGATGTTGTCCACAATCTTCGAGGCCGCGACTTGGCAGTTGCGGCCGGGGTGTCTAGTGTCTAGAATTACTCGCGGGAGGGGAGCATGGTTCCAAGAGATTGCGGGCTTTGACAGTCTCCCGAGCCGGCAAGCCGCCGGGCCGGGGCAGAAAGGAGCACGCCATGAAACTGGTTGAATATCTTGAGGAAAAGGGAATCGCGTTCCAGTCGTTCGAGCACCCGCCGGCCTACACGGCCCAGGAGGTAGCCGCCGAGGAGCATGTGAGCGGGAACCTCGTGGCCAAGGCCGTCGTGGTCCACGCGGACGGCGAGTACGCCCTCTGTGCCCTGCCGGCCTGCTACAAGCTGGACATGGACAAGGTGGCAAAGGCGCTGAACGCCAAGACCGTCCGTCTGGCCAACGAGGGCGAGATGGCGGAGCTGTTCCCGGACGTGGAGGTCGGCGCCGAGCCGCCCATGGGGCAACTCTGGAACATGCCGACCATCGTCGACCGCCACCTGGCCGAAGATGAGGAGATCGTCTTCCAGGCCGGCACGCACCGAAATGCCATCCGCATGAGGTATGCCGACTACGAGGCGCTGACCAAGCCCACGGTCGCCGACCTGGCCGTGCATCTCTAGGCGGCAGCCGGCGCAGCCCGCCGTAGCCTTGGCGAAGGCGGGTAGCCGGTGTTGGGTGATAGGTCC
>CAYOBS010000293.1:0-4666 GCA_964402305.1 uncultured Planctomycetaceae bacterium
TCGTCCTGTCCAAGTTCTGGGCGCCCTGGCAGGCTGCCGCCCGGTTGATGCAGCCCAGCAGCCTCGATATCTCTTCCTCGACAACGACGGCATCTATGGCAGGGGGGTGCGGGAGTTCCTGGACTCCTGCGGCATCGAGGATGTGCGGATCGCGTACCGGTCTTCTTGGCAGAATCCGTTCGTCGAAAGATTCGGGGGCACCCTTTGCCGAGAGCTTCTGGATAATGTGATCGTTCTGGGGCAGGACCACTTGGAGCGGCTGCTGCGGGAGTTCATCGAGGAGTACTACCATGTCGCTCGGCCGCATCAGGGCCTCGATGGCGACACGCCGATTCCCCAGCCCAAGGCCGATGCTCCGATCATCGGGCCCACCAAGCTGATCTCCACGCCGATCCTGGGCGGACTGCACCATCGGTATCAGCGAGTGGCGGCGTAGCAGCAGGGGGCTGGGCTATTCTGCTGTCGGCTGGCTCGACCAGTATGCGCTCCCGCCGGCCCGTCGTTCACTGCACGGCCACATCTGGCCGCAAACGATCAAGCTTCAACTCTGGAACTTGCCGACTCTGCTCGCGAACGCCGGTCCGAAATGGGCTGTTCATCTCGTCCGAAGGACCAGATGGGTTTTCTCGGGGGGACAGCGCTTCGCCTACTTCTTCGGCGCTCACGGGCTTTCGTTCGGGTCCGAAGGCCCGCTCAGCGGATGGAGACCTCCAGGCCCTCGCAGTCCACCAAGACGTTGACGCTGGCTCGCATGTGGGCTGGGTCGCGGACGAAACTCAGGTAATACTCCAGCCGCTTGGCGCAGTTGAAGCTGTTGTGCGCCAGCACCACGCAGCCCGGGCGGATGCGGTCCCAGGCGGCCTGGAGGATCGTCAGGTAGATGCCCTTGCCCTGCTGCGGCGTGCCGTCGGCGTCCAGGTACAGCAGGTCGATGGGCTCGGGGAAGTTCCGCGCGGTATCGACGGCGTCCTCGACCAGCACGCGGGCCGTGCCGGTCGGGTCGATCTTCCGCACGTTCCGCTCGGCCAGGGCGGCCTTCTCCGGGTCAATCTCCACGCCCAGAAGCTGCCTTGCCCGGTAGCACGCTCCCGGCCCCACGGCCGCCCCGGCGTTGGAGATGAACGTGTTGCCACAGAACACCCCCGCGGCGATCAGGTTCGCCGGCTGGATGATGGCGTTGATGGCGTACAGCAGCCGCTGCATCCGTGGCGTGATGGCCGTCCAGGGAATCTCGAACATCTGGCGGACCGCCTTGCGGTGGGCGAGCATCTTCTCGTGGTCGTACCGCGCGTGCGGCAGGATGCCCTCGGCCACCAGGACCGACAGGGCCTCGTCCACCACGGCGATCTCCCGCTCGGACGGCTCCAGCTCGCGGTGCGGCTTGCCGTACTCCATGCGGTACTGCTCGCAGTCCTCGCTTCGGTATGTCTGGGCCATGCTCGGTCGCTCCTGGCGCCATCGCCTGCCTCGCTCGCTGCAAAAGCCGGGATCATCGAGGTGGTCTCAAGGGATTCTCCGCTGACCAGCAAGAAGGCTCGATGGGGGCACCGTCCGGGGAATTCTCAATGGTTCGGGGCTTGGCGTGTTCCTTGAAGAACTTGACCATGATCGCGGGGACATCCCGGGGAAACTCATGCCCGCCGGGATGGATGTAGGTCATAACCGGATTGCCCTTCTTGGAAGGGTAGAGAGTGCAGTACTTGTCGCCCGGTTGGCCCGGCCCGCAATCGTTCAGCTTGCGCAGCGCATCAATGGTTTGCTTTTGCCACTCGAACCGGACCAGCGGATCCTTCTCGCCGGCCACGTGCAACACGGGCTTGGGCTTGAGCCAGTCAAGCAGTCTGAGGGCCGCGGCGCCGCTGGGGGCCACCGCCGCCAGCGAATCCCCGCGCATTGCCCAAAGCAGGTAGGTGAACATGCCGCCATTGGAATGCCCGGTTGAATAAACGCGGTTTGCGTCAACCCGGTATTCCTTGCCCAAGCTCTCCATCATGGCGTCGAAGAACTTCAGGTCCCGGTCGCCCTGGTCGCCCGGCGCGTGTTGCCAGCCCGGCTTCTTGCCCTGGGGATCGGTCAATCGCCCGGGCGTGTTGAGCCCTTGCGGGTATACGACAATCGCTTCCGGCCAAAGCTCGTGAATCGCAAAGGTCCGGACGGTGTTCCTCATGGTCCCCCCGTGTCCGTGAAACACGAAGACAACCGGGGCCGCCCCGGTCTTGGCCTTGCTTGGCGCATACACCATCGCTTCCCTCTTCACATCGCCCACGGTCCACTCCCTCCGAGCCGGCGCATCCTCGGCCAGGACGGTGGAAGCCGCCAGAAGGGAGAGTACCCAGAATTGCCAGATGGTATTCATAATCGCAAGGCATCCTAATCAGGGTTTACCGGATGACCTGCCCAACCACGCCGTCGGGCAGAGTCGATTGCATTGTATCCCTGAGGCTTCCGCACTGCAAAAGACTTGCAGTATGACAAAGACCGGGCAGAATGGAAGAGAACCGGCCCACAGTGTCCTGGGCCAAGGCCAGCGCGCGGATCGCAGGCTCATCCGCCGGCGCAGGAGGTTACGAGCATCGCGATAGAAGAGACGTGGCAGGGTCCTGGCGGTCGCTGGCCGGCCCGCATATGAGAGGTGTGATATGAAATATTGCATGAAGTCGCTGAAGGACATCGACATCGCCTTCCTGCCCATCAACCTGCCATACACGATGCCGCCCAAGGAGGCCGCCGACGCGGCCCGGGCGTTCAAGCCGAAGGTCGTGTATCCTTACCACCAGGGCAAGTCCGATCCAAACGAGGTAAAGAAGCTCCTGGCCGACGTGAAGGAAATCGAGGTCCGTGTGTTGCCGCTGCCGTGATGGGCTTGGCGCTGGTCGTCAACAGGACGGCCTATGGGAAACACCAACTCAGGAGAACGGTCATGGTTTCATCCTGCCGGAGTCGAAACGCGAGCAGTAGCCGCCCGTTTCTGGCGGCGATTCTGGTCCTCTTGGCGGGTCGGTCCGTCTTCGCCGATGGCCTGACCATTGTGCCCGCCGACGCCTCCATCAAGACTGCCGGCGGCAAGCTCGTCGGGCAGGGGGGGCAGGAAGGCGGCTGGAACCTGTGGAGCAATGGCGAGGTGGGAAATCTGGTCAACTTCGCCGCCGACGGGAAGTACAAGGTCGTCGTGCGGGCCGGCGGCACGCCAGCCAAGGGCGCCGGGCCGGCCATGGCCATTCTGGTGGACGGTCGGCAGGCCGCGACCGCCACGGTGAACACCAAGGGATTCGCCGATTACGTCTTCGAGGTCAACATCGCGGCCGGCACGCGTCGTTTCACCGTCGCATTCCTTAATGATGTAGGTGTGCCTGACCCCAAGAACCCCGGGAGTTGGCTGGAGGACCGCAATCTCTTCGTCGGCCGCGTGGTAATTGCCGCTCCGGCCGGCGCCAAGGACCCCACGCTGGGCAACTTCGCGGACTGGGTCAGGGAGGCCGCGAAACGCGAGGAAGGGACGCTGGCCGAGGCCACGAAGCAGATCGAGCGGAATCGCAAGGGCGACGCCATCGTTCGCGTTGTCGGCAGTGATGGCAAGCCCCTGGCCAATGCGACCGTTGCCGTGGACCTGCTGCGGCATGAGTTCATGTTTGGCTGCAATATCTTCGGCTTCGACCACTTCAAGACACCCGCGCAGAACGAGCTCTACAAGCAGCGGTTCGCGGAACTGTTCAACTTTGCGACAGTGGGCTTCTACTGGCGGTGGTATGAGCCCAAGCCGGGCAAGCCGGACTACCCATACACGGACAAGGTCGTCGCCTGGTGCCAGCAGCACAACATCCGCATGAAAGGCCACCCGCTGCTGTGGGGCACGGAGGCAGGCATTCCGACGTGGTCCAGGGGCCAGCCCGCGCCCGAGCTCCAGAGGCGGCGGGTCACCGAGATCATGCAGCGATACAGCGGCAAGATCACGTTCTGGGAGGTGGTCAACGAGCCCGCGCACGATAAGGGCGTTACGATTGACCAGCCCTACCGCTGGGCTCGCCAGGCCGATCCCAACGCGCAACTGATCGTCAACGATTACCAGGTTCTTGGGGACGGCTGCCCGCCGTTTTTCGACCTGCTGACCGAGGCCAAGGCCCAGGGCGTGCCGTTCGACGGCATCGGCATCCAGGCTCACGAGCCGGTGGGGATGCGATTCCCGCTGGACAACGCCAAGAAGATCCTCGACCGCTACGCCGCCCTGGGCAAGGTGCTGTACATCACCGAGTTTACCCCGACCTCCGGCGGCCGGCCCATAGTCGGCTCGCACGTTACCGGCAAGTGGGATGAGAAGGCCCAGGAAGACTGGGCGGTCAAGTTCTACCGCGTGTGCTTTGCCCAGGCGGCGATGAGGGGCATCACATGGTGGGACCTCTGCGAGGAAGGCAGTTGGCAGCCCGGCGGAGGCCTGCTGCACAAGGACCTGTCGCCCAAGCCGGTATACGAGTCGCTCAAGAAGCTCATTCACCAGGAGTGGCACACCAAGGCCCGTGGCCAGACCGACGCGGATGGCAAGTTCGCGTTTCGAGGTTTTCGCGGCCGCTACGAGGTTACCGTCACCGCCGACAACAAGACAGCCAAGGTGCAGTTCGATCTCCACGGCGATCAGAACGGTCCGGCGACGTGTGCGGTGACGCTACCCTAG
>CAYOBS010000294.1:0-4658 GCA_964402305.1 uncultured Planctomycetaceae bacterium
TTTCTTGTCAAAAAAACAAGATGTTACAGGTTTGCAGTGCAGAGAACGCAGAGAAGAAGAGAGATAACAGAAGAAGAAACAGAAGGATGTTTCTTCCGCTCTTAATCTTTCATCTTCTCTGCGTTCTCTGCGTTCTCTGCGTTGAGATCTTCTTCTTTTTCTTCTTTCCAGCCGCCGCCGAGGGCCTTGTAGAGGGCGATCAGGTCGGTTGACATGGCGGCCTCGCTGTCGCCCAGGGCGTCCTCGGTGGCGTACAGCGACCTCTGGGCGTTGAGCACGTTGAGGAAGTCCGTCTGTCCCTGGCTGTAAAGGTCTGTCGACAGCTCGACGGCCTTGCGGTTGGCGGCCACGGCATCGACCAGCGCCTTGCGGCGCTCCTGCTCCTTGGCCGAGGCGATCAGGGCGTTTTCCACCTCCTGCATGGCCGTCAGCACGGTCTTGCGGTACGCCAGGATGGTCTGGTCGGCCAGGGCCTTCCGTATGTCGATGTTGGCCAGGTTAGCCCCGGTGTTGAACAGGGACCAACTGACGCCGGGTCCGAACGACCAGAAACGTGACAGGGGGTTGAACCAGTCGCGCAGGTCGCTTGCCCGGAAACCCAGCGAGCCGGAGATGGTCACGCGCGGGTAGAGGTCGGCGACGGCAACGCCTATGCGGGCGGTGGCGGCGTGTATGTCGGCCTCGGCCCGGCGGATGTCGGGCCGGCGGCGAAGCAGGTCGCTGGGCACGCCCAGAGGCACGGTCAGCTTCGCGGCGGGGATCGCGCCGGCTGGCGAGAGCTGCTCGGCCAGGGCGGCCGGCTCGAGGTCCAGCAGCACGCCGAGGCTGTAGATCGTCTGCCGCGCGGCCATCTCAAGCATGGGTATCGCGGCGGTGGTGCTGGCAACCTGGGCCTCGGCGTTGGCGACGTCCAGGCCGCTGACCACCAGTCCGCCGGCCCGCTTCTTGCGGGTGATCTCGGCGCTGTGCTGCTGGGCCTGGAGGTTGCGGCGGGCGATGACGAGCCGCTGCTGATAGGCCCGCAGGGCCACGTAGTTGCTCGCCACCTCGGCTGAGAGGGTTACAAGCACATCCCGCCTGTCTTCGACGGCCAGGCGGAGGTCCGCCTCGGCCGCCTCGACGCCGCGGCGCGTACCGCCGAAGATGTCCAGTTCCCAGCCGGCGTCGAAACCCACCTGGTACTGGTTGGTGATCGGCGCCCTGCCGGTTTGGCCGCGGGTGTAGTTGCTCGTGCCGTTGAGCGTGGGGCCCAGGCCCGATATGGCGGCCACGCGGGCGGCGCGGGCCTGGCGGATTCGGGCCTCGGCCAGGCGCAGGTCCAGGTTCGACTCGACGGCGCGGGCTACCAGGCTTGTCAGCGTCGCATCGCCAAAGGCGGTCCACCACTGGGCGAGGTCTTTCTCGGCCGACGCCGGCTGCGTGGCTGGCCGGCTGGCCCCGACGGGGCTGGCCGGCCCCGAGGGTGCAGGCCCGGCCCACGCGGCGGGCACCCGCGTGCCGGGCTTCACATAGTCCGGCCCGACCATGCACCCTGCCAGCAGAGACGCCGAAGCGAGGAGGGCAAGTACCGTCGTCAGGGATCGTGATATAGGTTTCATTGTCTGTCAGTCCTTTTGCGAATGCTCAATGCCCGATGTTTGGTTGCTCTCTTGCGGTCCTCAAGAGCCGTCAAGAACCTCTCGGGGCGGTATGTGAAAGGACTGTTGTCCACGGCTTTGCGCCGCGCTTCACCCGTGGCTACAGCCCTCCGCCCCTTGCGGGGCGAGAAGAGCCATGCTCGCTGAAGCGAGCAAGCCTCATGCTTCACGTCCAGCCTTTGGCATTTATGGCATTCATGGCATTTATGGCATTCATGGCATTCATGGCATTCATGGCATTCATGGCATTCATGGCATTTATCATTCATCATTCCGCGTTTGGGTTCGGCATTGAGCATTGAGCATTTAGCATTGAGCATTTTGATTGCCGGCTCCGCCGGCAATCACTCATACCTCAGCGCCTCGATGGGGTCCAGTCGGGAGGCTTTCCAGGCTGGGTAGAAGCCGAACAGGATTCCCACCGAGGCCGAGACGATTACGGCCGCGGCAATGGCGGTGGGGGAGGTCTGCACGGGCCAGCCAAGCAGTCGCCAGACCAGGTATGCCCCGCCGTGGCCCAGGATTATTCCCATCGCCCCGCCGACGAGGCACAGCACGACGGCCTCGACGAGAAATTGCCGCAGGATGTCTCGCGACCGCGCCCCGACGGACATTCTCAGGCCGATCTCCCGCGTCCGCTCGGTGACCGATACGAGCATGATGTTCATGATGCCCACCCCGCCGACCAGCAGCGAGATCAGCGCCACGGCCAGCAGCGTGTTGGTCATGAGCCTGGTCGTCGACGACAGTGTCGAGGCCATCTCCGTCATGTCGCGGATCTCGAAGTCGTCCGGCTCACCCTCGCGGAGGCGGTGGCGGTCGCGGAGCACGGCCGACATCTGCTCGATGGCGGCGGGGATTTCCGCGGCGCTCCGCGCGGCCGCCTGGATCTGGTCGACGTTGGCGAAGCGGACCGGCATCGGGTTGTCGGCCTGCTGCACGTCCGACTTCGCGGGATACATGCTCGGCGACTGGCTGGGATACACGTTGCTCAGCGTGTTGACCGTGCTGCCGGAGGAGCTCCCGGCCGCGCTCTGGTTGCCCGACTGGAGGGTCGAGCCGCTGATCCGGTACTTGATCGTCGTCCACGGCGCCAGCACTATGTCGTCCTGGTCCATGCCCATCATGTTGGCGCCCTTGGAGCCCAGCACGCCGGCGACTCGCATCGTCACGCCCTTGATGCGGATCTCCTTGCCGATGGGTGACAGGCCGTCGAAGAGCTCGCGGACGATCGTCTGGCCGAGCACGCAGACCTGGCTGCCGGTCTGCACGTCGCGGTCGGTGAAGCACTCGCCCTCGCTGATCGTCCAGTCGCGGATGCCCAGGTACGCCGGCGTCGTGCCGTACATCGACGAGGGCACCCAGTTGCGGTTGCCGCAGATGATCTGCGTGCGGGAACGCACCGTCGGGGCCGCCAGGCGCACGGCCGGGCACTGCTTGCCGACGGCGTCGCAGTCATCCGGCGTGAGAGTGGTCATGCTTCCGCCGCCGAAGCTGATGCCGCCGCTTGCGGCCGTGCCGGGCATGACCATCAGCACGTTGGCGCCCATGCTGGCGATGGACTTGGCCACGGCGGTGGACGCGCCCTGCCCGATCTCCATCATTGCGATGACCGAGAAGACGCCGATGATGATGCCCAGGGTAGTCAGCAGCGCCCGCAGGGGGTTCCGCAACAAGGCCCTCATGGCGGTGCGGATTGTGCGATAGCCCTTCACTTGGCGCCTCCCGCGGGCCCACCCGCCGGCCCGCCGGCCGCCGACACCGCGGTCGGGGCGTTGCCGTCGCCGTGACCTACCGCGCCGCCGAACGAGCCGTCGACGATCTGCCCGTCGTGGATGTGGATCGTCCGCCCGGCACAGCCGGCCACGTTGGAGTCGTGAGTGACCAGGATGATCGTGATCCCGTCGCGCCGGTTCAGCTCCTGGAACATGGCCAGCAACTCCTGGCTGGTGTGCGAGTCGAGGTTGCCCGTCGGCTCGTCGGCCAGCAGCAGCGACGGATTATTGACCAGCGCCCGGGCTATCGCGACTCGCTGCTGCTGCCCGCCGGAAAGCTGCGACGGCTCGTGGTCCATGCGGTCGCCAAGCCCCACGTGGCGCAGGACCTCCTCGGCCCGGCGCCGCATCTGGCGCTCGGGCAGGTGCGAGGCCGTGTATGTCAGGGGCATGGCCACGTTCTCAAGCGCGCTTGTCCGCGGCAGGAGGTTGAAGTTCTGAAAGACGAAGCCGAGCATGCGGTTGCGAAGCATTGCTCGCTGGTCGCCGGAGAGCTTTGAGACATCATTCCCGTCGAGCCAATACTCGCCGGAGGTGGCGCGGTCCAGGCAGCCCAGCAGGTTCATCAGCGTGCTCTTGCCGGAGCCTGAGACGCCCATCAGCGCCACCAACTCGCCACGGGCGATCGTCAGCGAGACGCCCTTGAGCACCGGCACCGCGATGTCGCCGATGTGATAGGTCTTGTGAATGTCGCGCAGTTCTACGAGTTCCATGGCTCTCACCGGTCTACCAATCTGCTGATTGCCGCTCACCGCTTCTTACCAATAAGTATCCGTGTCTCTCTTACGAAGGTCCTAGCTCCTAGTTCTTAGGGTGGCAGAGCCATTACGGCGATATCTCGTCTTCGCTTATCCGGCAGCCATTCGAGCCCGGCGCGACGCCCTAGGAGCTAAGACCTAAGACCTTTCTTCTCGTCACATCGGCGGCCGGCCGCCGCCCTGGCCACGGCCGCTGCCGCTCGGGCGGCGCGGGGCGAACGGGTTTACGCCGGACGATGGCGACCCGGACTGGACCGTCGCGCCCGTGACGACCTCCATGCCTTCACTCAGCCCTTCACCCGAGACTTCCGTTTCCACGCCGTTGGTCAGGCCGGTGCGGACCTCGATTGGCCTGACAAACTTGTCGCTGACGACCCACACCACGCCGCGCCCGCCTTGTCCGCCTTGTCTGCCTTGTCCGCCGCGCCGGCCTTTGCCCGTGGCGCCGGCCGGGCGGGAACTTGCCGGCTCGCTCGCCACAACCTGCC
>CAYOBS010000295.1:0-4647 GCA_964402305.1 uncultured Planctomycetaceae bacterium
TATCGGCTTTCTCGGCCTCATCGTGCCGCACATCTGCCGGATGGCCTTCGGGCCGGACCACCGCCTGGGCATGATCGTTACGCCGCTGGCCGGGGCGATTTTCCTCATGCTCGCCGAAACGCTCTGCCGAAGCCTCGGCCCGGCCCTGGGCCTGGGGCGCGTGCCGGTAGGCATACTGACCGCCCTGGCGGGCGGGCCGTTCTTCATCTTCCTGCTCCGCACGCGATTCCGAGGCGCCGTCGCATGAACGCACAGACCGACATACTCCAGGCCCCCGACGTCGCCTTCGCCTACAGGCCCGACGAGCCGGTCCTGCGCGGCGTGAGCCTGACGGCCTGCTCGGGGCGCTTCACCTGCCTGCTGGGGCCTAACGGCTCCGGCAAGACCACGCTTCTCCGCTGCCTGTTGGGACAACTCACACCCTCTTCGGGCGCCATCACGCTGGGCGGCCGGGCGCTGCGAAACTACCGCCCCCGCGAGCTTGCCCGCGTGCTGGCGTACGTGCCGCAACAGCCGGCGTCGAGCCTCGCCTTCAGCGCCGGCGAGATCGTCCTCATGGGCCGCTACGCACACACCGGCCCGCTCGGCCTGGCCGGGCCGGGCGACCTGGCCGTCGCGCGCGAGGCGATGAAGATGACCGGCACGCTCGGCTTTGCCGACCGCACGCTGGAGGAGCTTTCCGCCGGCGAGGCCCAGCGGGTGATGATCGCCCGCGCCCTTGCCCAGCAGCCGTCGGTAATCCTGCTCGACGAGCCGACCAGCCACCTCGACATCCGCCACCAACTGAACATCTACCGCATGATGCGCCGTCTGGCCCACGACTGGCCGATGGCGGTGGTGTGCGTCAGCCACGACGTGAACGTCGCCGCACGCCTTGCCGATGAACTGGTCCTGATGCGCCGCGGCGCGGTCGTCGCCTCCGGCACGCCGGATGAGACGATCCGCCAAGACCTGCTCAGCCAGACCTACGACGTGCCCGTGGACCTGATAGCAACGCCCGACGGCGGCGTGCCGATGGTCCGGGCGAAGTAAATGATTGCGGATTGCGGATTGCGGATTGGGTATTGGGGCCGATGAACACAGCGGTGATTTCGGACCCCGTGTTGGCGCAAGCACGCTTCACACAATCGTCGGAAGCCATTGGAATCCTGCTAATAACCGGCGGTTCGGATCGTTGACATTGCGGGACGGCAGGACGATGCGACGGGAACGGCCAGTGTCGCACGACTGGCGGTTGTCGGCGACGGGCGGCGGCGGTAGACTCGTCGCCGCGATCGACGGATTCATCAGGCCCCCCTGGACGATGCGCTCCGTGAGCAACAGGCAATAAGATAGCGCGATGCGGCAAATGGGCAATCCGCAATCCGCAATCCGAAATCCGCAATCATCTTGATGGATAACGCGTAATGGACAACCGCTGCATAGAAGGTCTTGACTCTCTGCCCCCGGCCATCCGCGGGTGTGTGCTGACGATCGGCAACTTCGACGGCATGCACGTCGGACACCGGCGGATAATCGACATGGCTGCCAGCCTGGCCGCCGGGCGGGAGGCGGTGGTGGCGATGACGTTCGACCCGCCGCCGGACCTGGTCCTTCGCCCCGCCGACGCTCCGCTTCGGGTGGTTCCCCAGGCCGTCAAACGCCGCCTGCTGCTTGAGGCAGGCTGCGATTACGTGGTTACGGCGGCATCCAGCGCCCGGATGCTCTCGATGACGCCGGATGAGTTCGCCCGGCGGATCATCGTCGGCGCGATTGGTCCGCGGCACATGGTCGAGGGGCCAAACTTCTTCTTCGGGCGAAAACGGGCCGGCAGCATCGCCGCGCTGGCCGAGATAGGCCGGCGCGAGGGCTTCGAGGTCCACGTGGCCGAGCCGGTCCACATGGAACTTTCCGACGGCGTGCGCCTGGTGTCCAGCACGCTCATTCGCGGCCTGGTGGCCCAGGGGCGCGTCGATGACGCCGCGACCTGCCTTGGCCGGGCGTTCGCGCTTTACGGGCGCGTGGTCCGCGGGCGGGGCATCGGCAGGCTGCTGGAGTACCCGACGGCCAACCTCCAGCTCGGCGACCAGGTCATACCCGCCGACGGCGTCTACGCCGGCTACGCCGAGGTCGCCGGCAGCCGCTGCGCCGCGGCCATCAGCGTCGGCTCGGCCCCGACGTTCTGCCCCGAGGCTATGGGCCAAAAAACGGTCGAGGCGTATCTTCTCAACGGCTCCGGCGATCTGTATGATCAGGACGTCGCGTTGTGGTTCACCCATCGCCTCCGCGAGCAGCGGCGATACGACAGCCCCGAGGCCCTCAAGGCCCAGATGGCCAAAGACGTCCAGCAGGTGCGGCAACTTTGCCGGTGACGGGCGAAGAAAAAGAAAGATCTCGCGCAGAGGGCGCAGAGAACGCAGAGAAGGAATGAGTTCTTGTTTCTTCTTCTGCGACCTATGCGTCCTATGCGTCCTATAGGTCCTATGCGACGAACCGTTCTTCATGAGCAATCGGATGCGTGAAATCGTGCGGCGAATCTCGGCGGCGGCCAGGCTGCTGGTGGTAACCCACGCGCGCCCGGACGGCGACGCGCTAGGCTCGATGGCTGCCCTTTCGGGCGCGGCCCGGGCGGCCGGCAAACAAACCGCCGCGCTCGTGCCCGGCGACGTGCCGGAAAGGTACGACTTTCTGCTTGCGGGCGAGCGGCCCGCCCCGGCCGAGAGGTTCGCGGAACTTGCCGACTGGGCCGACGCGGTAGTCATCGTGGACACCTGCGCCTTGGCCCAGCTCGACGGGCTGGACGACCAGCTCGCCGCCGCCCGCGAGAAGATCGTCGTCATCGACCACCACGCCACGACCGACGACATCGGGACCATGCGCTGGCTGGACACCTCGGCCGCCGCGGCCGGGATTATGGTCGGCGAGCTGCTCGACGCGCTGGGCTGGCCGGTGGATATCAAAACGGCTGAGGCGCTTTTGACGGCCATGGCCACCGACACCGGGTGGTTCCATTACTCCAACACCGACGGGCGCTGCCTTCGCGCCGCGGCCAGGCTCTTCGACGCCGGCGTCGAGGGCGACAAGCTCTACCGGCGGCTTTTCCAGGCCGACCGCCCGGAGCGGATGATGCTGCTGAGCCGGGCGCTTGCGAGCCTGGAGCTGCCCGCCGGCGGGGCCATCGCGACGATGAAGCTCCGCCTGGGAGACTTCGCCGAAACCGGCGCCCGCCAGGATGAGACGGAGAACATCGTCAACGAGCCAATGCGAATGGGCTGCGTCGAGGTGTCGATGCTGCTCGTGCAGACGCCCGACGACGGCGGGCGGTGCATCCGCGTGAGCCTTCGCAGCCGGGGCGGCGTTGACGTAGCGGCCATCGCACGGCGCTTCGGCGGCGGCGGGCACGTCCAGGCCGCCGGACTCCGCGCCGACGAGGACATCGACACCCTGGCGGGCAAGCTCGTGACAGCGTGCAAAACGGAGTTGGGGCTTTAGGGATTCCGGGCGCGGCCTCATGAATTGCTACCCGTAAGTGTGTAGCGACTGCTCTTCAGCCCCGTTCACGGGGCTTTGCCCGCCGAAGGCGGGTATAGACCAGGGCTTTTAGCCCTGGGGTCGATCGGGATGTTCCTGTTGTCTTTGTTCAGCACGCTTCAGCGCGCTTTCAGGGGGCTTTAGCCTAAAGGCTCCCGAATACTGGTAAGCGCGCTAAAGCGTGCTGACAGGAATGGCCAATATCGTGGACCCAGGCCTGAAAGGCCTGGTCTAAACCCCGCTATCGCGGGGCGAAGCCCCGTGAACGGGGCTGAGAATCAGGTCGCCAGTCACTGACGCTATTCCTGGAGTTGGGGCACACTGGGGTCTCCATGCTCCGGGGTGTTCTTCTGTCTTACGGATTACTTCCACCGTCTCTGCTTCTTCTGCCCTACTACCTACTACCTTCTTTCATGTAAAATGCCCGGCATGATCTACCCGGAGATTCAGCGGCGGGCCGCGCGGGCGGTGCAAGTCGGCGGCGTGGTAATAGGCGGCGGCGCGCCGCTGGTCGTGCAGAGCATGACCAACACGACCACCGCCGACGCCGATGCGACGATCCGGCAGGTTTGCCGCCTGGCCGAGGCGGGGGCCGAGCTTGTGCGCGTGGCCGTGCCGACAAAGGCGGACACCGCGGCCCTGAAGAAGATCGTCGCGGCCTCGCCCGTGCCCATCGTGGCCGACGTGCATTTCCACTTCGACCGCGCGCTCGAGGCCATCGACGCGGGCGCGGCGAAAATCCGCCTCAACCCCGGCAACATCCGCGACCGCGGGCAGGTCCGGCGGGTCATTGCCTCCGCCCGTGACGCGGGGGTTGCCATCCGCGTGGGAGTGAACGAAGGCTCCATCGTCGACCGCACCGACGATGCCCGCCACGCCGCCGACCTGGCCAGGCCGCTGGACGAGCTGATGGTCGAGAAAATGGCCGAGTACCTGGAGGTCTTCCAGGAGGCGGACTTCCAGAACCTCGTCCTGTCCGCCAAGAGCCACGACGCGGTGACGACCGTGGCCGTCAACCGGCGAATGGCGCAGCGGTGGGACTACCCGCTTCACCTCGGCGTAACGCACGCCGGCACGGCCGCGACGGGCGCCATTCGCTCAGCCGCCGCACTTGGCGCCCTGCTTTGCGAGGGGATC
>CAYOBS010000296.1:0-4632 GCA_964402305.1 uncultured Planctomycetaceae bacterium
ATCGGCAGCCTTTTCGGTGTCAACGGAGACGCGGGCGGCGACGCGACGGTGATGCTCAGCGAGGCCTGGTACGAGCAGAACTGGCTCGATGGGAGGGTATTGTTCCGCGCCGGCAAGCTTGACCTGACGGGCACGGTTCTGTGCCGCAACTGCCCCGTGGCGTTTGACGGCAGCATGTACGCCAACGACGAGAAGACTCAGTTCCTCAACGGCGCCCTGGTCAACAACCCGACGATCCCGTTTCCGGACAACGGACTGGGCATGATGCTGCACACGGAGCCCCTGGAGGGGTTCTACATGTCGGCCGGTGTGGCCGACGCCCAGGGCGACGCCCGCGAAACCGGTTTTCGCACGGCCTACCACGGGCCGGACAACTTCTTCGGGATATTCGAGACGGGCATCGTCCCGCATTTCGGCGGGATGGACGGCGCCTATCGCGTGGGCTTCTGGTACGACCCCCAGCCGAAGGACCGGCTGACGCATGGAGTAAAGCGGGACGACATGGGTATGTACGTCTCCTGCGACCAGATGGTCTGGAAGGAGGCCAAGGACGCCCCGGCCGACAGCCAGGGTCTGGGCCTCTTCGCTCGGTGGGGCTACGCTCGTGGCGACGTGGCGGAGATCACGCGGTTCTGGTCGGCCGGCGGGCAATACCGGGGGCTTCTGCCCGGCCGGGATGACGATGTGCTCGGCGTCGGCGTCGCCCAGGGCCTGCTTAGCGATTATGTGTCTCCGGCCGGGCGGGCAACGAACGAGACAGCCATCGAGGTCTACTACAACGCGAGGATCTTCCCCTGGCTGAACATCACGGGCGACGTGCAGTACATCATCCATCCGGGCGCCGAAGCGAGCGCGGACAACGCCGTTGTAATCGGCATACGGGCGCAGATGAATTTTTGACGGCTGACAGGGCCGGCCTGACGGCACTTTGAGAGAACCCGATCCAATTTCACTTGGTTCGGGACCGGGATTGTGGTATTACGATATTGGAAGAACGTAATATTAGCGGAGAGGAGAGTAACGATGCACATGGCTGACGCACTGATTTCGCCCGCGGTCGGCGGGGCGACGTGGGTTGTTGCCGGCGGGCTGATCTGCTACAGCGCCCTCAGGATGCGGCATTGCCTGGATGCCGGCCGGGTGCCGCTGATGGGGGTGATGGGCGCGTTCGTGTTCGCCGCGATGATGATTAACTTCACCATTCCGGGCACCGGCTCCAGCGGGCACCTGGGCGGCGGGCTTTTGCTGGCGATCCTGCTGGGCCCGCCGGCGGCGTTCATCACCATCGCCTCCATCCTCACCGTGCAGGCGATGTTCTTCGCCGATGGCGGCCTGCTCGCGTTGGGATGCAACATCGTCAACATGGGCCTGATGCCCTGTTTCATCGCGTATCCGCTGTTGTACCTGCCTCTGGCGGGCAAGAAGCCCACGCGGGGGCGCATCGCCCTTGCGGCCACGGCGGCGGCGGTGGCGGGGCTGCAACTTGGCGCGATGGGCGTGGTGGTCGAGACGGCGATGTCGGGCATTTCCGACTTGCCGATCGGCAAGTTCATGCTCTTGATGCAGCCGATCCACCTGGCGATCGGCCTGGTCGAGGGGCTGGTAACGGCGGCCGTGGTTACCTTCATCTGGCAGGCTCGGCCGGAGGTGCTCGACCTTGCTGATTCTGCCGGCGGCGGCCGGTCGTCGGGGCCCCTGAGTGGGCGGATGCGGCCCGTCGTGATCTCCCTGCTTCTGGCGGCCATCGTTACCGGCGGGGCGATAAGCTGGTTTGCCTCTACCGCACCCGATGGCCTGGAGTGGTCCATCGCCGGGACGGCAGGCAAAGAGCAATTGGCTGAATCGAGCGACGGTTTGCACGCCGCCATGCGGGAAGTTCAAGAGCGGACCGCATTCCTGCCGGACTACGATTTTGCCGGCAAGCAGGCGCCATCGCCACAGCAGGCGGCCCGGCCGGGGGATTCACCGGGAACGGGCAAAGGGCAATGGTTCGCCCCCAGCGCCGGTGCGACCGTCTCGGGGCTTGTCGGCGGGGGCATCACGCTGGTGCTGGCTTTGCTGGCGGGCTGGGCGCTGCGGCGCCGGACGGCATCGGCGGCGGCGCAGGCGAACTGATCGTGCGCGATCTGCATCGGATGGGTGCCATGCTTCCGTCTTAGGAAGCATGTTCCGCGGAGGCATGCTTCCTAAGACGGAAGCATGGCACCCGTTGAATCGTCGTTGTTACGGCGTTGAAAGGGCCGCGGGCATGGCCGACATCCACAGCAAAGCAGCCGACATCGGATGGCTTGACCGCCTGGCCGGCCGCGACACGCCCCTTCATCGAATCGATCCGCGAGCCAAACTGCTGACCACGCTGGCATTCATCGCCGTTACGCTGTCATACGGCAAGTACCAGCTTGCGCCGCTGATGCCGCTTGCGTTCTACCCGGCGGCGCTGATTGCCCTGGGCGACGTGCCGGTGAGATTCATCGCGCGAAAGCTGCTGATCGTCTCGCCGCTGGCGGTTTTCGTGGGTCTGTTCAATCCGCTGCTGGATCGCCAGACGATCCTGACGATAGGGCCGGTTGGAATCTCGGGCGGCTGGGTGTCGTTTGCGTCGATCCTGATGAGATTCGCGCTGACGGTCAGCGCCACTTTGGCGCTTGTGGCCGGCACGGGCATACACAACGTCTGCCGCGGCCTGGAGCGCCTGGGCGTGCCGTCGGCGTTTACGGTGCAGGTGCTGATGCTCTATCGGTACCTGTTCGTCCTGGTGGCCGAGGGTTCGCGGATGGCGCGGGCCCGCGTGCTGCGGTCCGTGGCCGGCCGGGGAATGGGCTTGCGGGTCCACGGCGCCATGCTGGGCAGCCTGCTGCTGCGCACGCTCGATCGTGCGCAGAGAGTCCACGCGGCCATGTGCTGTCGCGGCTTCGACGGGCACGTCCGCACCATCGAGCCTCTTGGTTTTGGCGCGAAGGATGCGGCGTTCCTGGCCGGCTGGCTGGGCGCGCTGGCGCTGCTGCGCGCCTTCGACCTGGCCGCCCTGCTGGGCGCTGTGGCGACCGGAGGCCCAGGATGAGCCATCACATTGTGGAAGCCGCGAACCTCCGTTACAGCTACTCCGACGGGACGGAGGCGCTTAGCGGCCTGTCGTTCCGCATTACGCACGGTGAATCGGTAGCCATCGTGGGCGCCAACGGCGCCGGCAAGAGCACGCTCCTCCAGCACCTCAGCGGCTGCCTGCTGCCCGCATCCGGCACGGTGCTGATAGGCGATACCGTCCTGACGCGCAAGACCCTTGCGATCGTGCGCCGCACGGTGGGGATGGTCTTCCAGGACCCCGACGACCAGTTGTTCATGCCGACGGTCTTCGCGGATGTGGCGTTCGGGCCGATCAACCTCGGCCTGCCGCCCGAGCAGGTGCGGTCGCGAGTCGAGCGCGCCCTGGAGACCGTGGGGATGTCGCACGTCGCCCAGCGCCCGCCGTACCGGCTCTCCGGCGGCGAGAAACGCGCCGTCGCCATCGCCACCGTCCTGGCGATGGACCCCGACATACTCGTGATGGATGAACCCAGTTCGAATTTGGACCCCCGCGCGCGCCGCAGGCTGATAGACCTGCTTGCGACCTTCACGCACACCAAGATCATCGCCACGCACGACCTGGACTTGGCCCTGGAACTCTGCGCCCGGACTATCATCCTGTCTCAGGGCCGCGTCGCCGCCGACGGCCCGACCGCCAGCCTGCTGTGCGATGAGTCCATCCTCGGCCCCTGCGGCCTGGAAAAGCCGCTCAGCCTTCAAGGCTGCCCGATTTGCTCGGCCGGGCGGGGGGGGGGCCGGTCAGAAATCCAGCGCCAGCGGCGAGGTGAACCCCACCGCGATGCCCGCCATGGGCACGGCAGAAGGCTCGATTCGGACGACCTTGCCACTTCCCATGATCCGCCCGGCGGAGAGGGAATAGCCATCGCCCGGGGGGATGCTCAGCTCGAAGGCAACCCGCGCGCCGATAGCGGCAGGCTCGACGACCGGCACTTGCAGGTACATGCCGCCCGGCGAGACGTCGCGGGTCCACAGATCGCCCGCGGCGTCCTGGATCGGCAAGCCCTCGATCCGTGAGATGCGAAGCCGCAGTCGAGTCCGGCGGTGCGTACGGCGTTCCTGTTTCGGCATTGAAAGGCTCCCGGAGTGTCATATCCTGCGGCAAACGGGATGCCGCGGGCCGTCGTGCCGCGCGGCGTCCGGCGGGCCGGCGTGTCCGACGCTTCGGCGCTGCTGGCGGTTACGTCAATGAAGAATCATTCAGAACCGCCGCGCCGGCTCCGCCAGCCGCGCCGCCGGCGGGGAGAAACGTCAACTCCGGCGTTGCACGGGAGCATCATGAAGAAGGCGGTAGTTGGTAGCCAGTAGCCGGGGAGAAGAAACGGCGGAACCCGGAACCGGGAACTCGGAACCCGGAACAGCAGAAACGGCGGAACCCGGAACCTGGAACCTGGAACCTGGAACCCGGAACCTGGAACCCGGAACAGCAGAAACGGCGGAACCCGGAACCCGGAACCCGGAACCCGGAACCCGGAACCCGGAACAGCAGAAACGGCGGAACCCGGAACCCGGAACCCGGAACCTGGAACCCGGAACCTGGAACCTGGAACC
>CAYOBS010000297.1:0-4603 GCA_964402305.1 uncultured Planctomycetaceae bacterium
AGCTTCGCCGTCGAGTTCGCCGAGCCGGTTCACGCCATAACGCCAGGCCAGGCTGCCGTGGTCTACGACGGCCTGCAACTGCTGGGCGGAGGGTGGATTGATTGATTGCGGATTGCGGATTGCGGATTGGGGATTGGGGATTGGAGATTGCACGTAGTCCCGAGCGAAGTCGAGGGGCGGATTGGGGATTGGAGATTGCACGTAGTCCCGAGCGAAGTCGAGGGGCGGATTGCGGATTGGGGATTAACCGCAAGGCGCTGAGGTCAGAAGAACGAAGACAGGAAGACTAAGCTCGCTCCCATGACCGAACCCGCTATGTCAATCCTGGCCATCCATCCCGGCGCACTGGGCGACGTGATCCTCTTCGGCCATGTGCTCGCATCCATAAAGCAGCAGTTGACCAGCAACGTGCAAGCTCCCGCCCTTGGCAATCCGCAATCCGCAATCCGCAATCCGCAATCGATCACCCTCGTCGCCGGCGGGGCCAAGGCCAGGCTGCTGGCGGGCGCGGGCGTGGTCGACGCGGCGGTGGACTTCGACCGCCTGCCGATGCACGAGCTTTTCTCCGACACGCCGCTGGACCGATGCCGCCTGCCGGCGATGCTAGGCCGGTGCGGACGGATCATCAGTTGCTTCGTCGAGGCGGACTCCCTGCCGGCACGCCGGCTGATGCGGATGTGCGGGGCCGGGGAGTTGACGGCCCTGCCGATCCGTCCGCCAGCCCTGGGGGCCCCCAAGCGGGCGGACTTCGACGGGCACCTGACGGAACTGTGGCGCCGGCAGCTTGGCCTGGCCGGGCGCAGCGAGGTGGCCGCCTGGACCATCCCGCCCGCATGGCTCGCCGACGCATCAGGGGCCTTGAAAAGGCTGGGCGTCGATGCCGGCGGGCGGTACGTCGTGATCCATCCCGGCGCGGGCTCGCCCGACAAGTGCTGGGCGATCCAGCGGTTCCTCGACGTGGCCGCCTCGCTTGGCTCGGCCGGGATGGACGTGGTGTTCGCCCTGGGCCCGGTTGAGTTGGAACGCTGGCCCAGCGAGCGAATATCGCTGCTGAGAGACAAAGCCGCAGTGCTCGCCGATGCGCCTCTGACGCGGCTCGCCGGCGTTCTGGCAGGCGCGGCGGCGCTGCTGGGCAACGACTCCGGCGCCGCCCATCTCGCCGCGGCCGTCGGGGCCTCCACGGTCGTTCTGTTCGGCCCGACAAGCCCAGCGCACTTCGCGCCGCTGGGCCGGAGCGTCACATGCCTGTCCGGCGATACGATGGACGACATCGCCACGTCGCGGGTCATCGACGCCGTCGGCAAGTTGTGCTGAGCGCCAGGGCGATCCGTGCGGCGCCGGACGCGCCAATATCCGGCAACGATGAACGCAGATGAACGCGGATGTCTGTTTGGTTATAATCCGCTTCTTGCCCGCGCCAAGCCGATACAGGGGTGCGGGCGAGCAAAGGGATTGTCGCCCGATGAAATCAAACGCGGCAGAAACACGGGCAGATAGGCCCGACAAGGGCAGCGCGCCCACGGGCAAGGCTGCCGGCGCGCGCCCGGAGAAGGTTTCGATCTCCCGGCCATCACCGAAGCGCATCTGGCTGTTTCGGCTGATTTCGGCGACGGTCATCCCGGCGGCGTTTTTCGCGCTGCTGGAGTTGGTGCTTCACGTGGCGGGGTTTGGATATGACACGCGGTACTTCATCCCGGCCGCCCCGGCCGCCGCGGGCGCATCCAGCCACAATGGCCCGCAAGCCGGCGAACTGGAGACCAACCAGCGGTTCGCCTGGCGGTTCTACCCCCCGACGGGCGCCAAGGCGCCGCTGCCGATTCGCCTGACGGCCGCAAAGCCCCCCGGCCACGTGAGGATATTCATTTTCGGCGGCTCGGCCGCGATGGGCTCGCCGGATGCAGCCTACGGCTTCGGGCGCGTTCTCGAGGTCATGCTCGCCGAGCGGTACCCGGCCCGGAAGTTCGACGTGATCGTAACCGCCATGGTGAGCATGAACTCGCACGTAGCCCGCGTGATCGCCGATGAGGCCGCCGAGCTCCAGCCGGACCTGTTTCTCGTGTACATGGGCAACAACGAAGTCGTCGGGCCCTACGGCGTGTTGAACGTCTTTGGCGGCTACACCCCGAGTCTTGGCGTTATCCGGGCGAGTGAGTGGCTCAAGTCCACCCGCACCGGGCAGTTGGCCGGGCGGATCTCTGCCGCCCTTTCCGACCGGGGCTCTCAGGTCTGGAAGGGCATGGAGAGCTTCTCCGACACCGGCGTGCGGGCCGACGACCCGCGCCTCGCCGCGACGCGCGAAAACTTCGCCGTCAACCTCGCCGCCATCCGCGACGCCGCGGCGCGGGCCGGGGCAAAGGCCATCATCTGCACCGTCGCGTCGAATCTGCGCGACTGCCCCCCGTTCATCTCCTACCGACGGGAAGGATTGAGCGACGCCGATTGCGCCCGATTCGACAAGCTCTGCGCCGCCGGGCGCGCCAAGGCGTCGGCCGGGGATTGCCAGGCCGCGATGGAACAATTCAACCAGGCCGCGAAAATCGACGCCGACTCGGCAAACCTCGAGTACTGGATGGGCCATTGCTGCCTTGCGGCCGGGCAGGCCGATAAGGCCCGCGAGCACCTCACCCGCTCGCGCGACCTGGACGCCCTGCGCGCCCGGGCCGACACGAAGACCAACGATCTGCTCCGCCAGGCGGGCAAGCGGTACGACGGCTTCGTTGACTTCGAGAAGGTCCTTGCCGCCGACGGGCTCAGCCGCGACGGGCTGCCCGGGGCCGCACTGCTGCTGGACCACGTTCACTTCACCTTCGCCGGCAATTGCAGGCTGGCGGCGGCGGTGATGCCCGAAGTCCAGCGCGTGCTGGCCGGCAGGCTTGGCCCAGCCGGCGAGCCGAAGACATCCACCGCGCCGGCGGGCGGGTCGGACGAGAAGCACTTCGCCCAGATGCTGGCGATGACGGGATGGGACCGCTACCGCATAGCCGAGATGATCTTGGCACAGAGATCCCAGGCACCGTTTACCAACCAGTTTGGCGCCGCCTCGCGCCTGGCGGCCCAGCATGCCGAGGTCGAGCGCCTGCGGATGTTCACGCTGCCGGAGGTCCGCCCGGCGATCCTCGCCCAGTACCTCAAGGCCCTGGCCGCCAGGCCGGACGACATCATGCTGCGGGCGAACTACGCGACGTGTCTTTACGGCCTGGGCGACTTGGCCGCCGCGGCCAGGGAGTGGACCGAGCTGCTCCAGCGGATGCCCGGCAACGCCGAATACGAGAAGGAGCTCGGCTTGACGCTCATGCACCACGGCAAGATGCCCGAGGCGAGCTTGCATTTCCGCGCGGCCCTGGCGGTTCTGCCGCATGACCTCGACGCAATGAACAACCTCGGCGCGTCGCTGCTGTGGCAGGATCGGCTGGATGAGGCGGGCGACTGCTTCCGCGAGGTCCTGCGGGCCAATGCCGATCACGCCGACGCGCGCACGAACCTTGGCATAATGCTGGCCAGGAAGAACGACCTTGCCGGCGCGGTCAGGCAGTTCCAGGCCGTGCTGAGCAAGAATCCCGGCCACGTCGGATCGCTCCGGAACCTCGCAAGGCTTCTGACGCACGAGGGCAGGATCGACGAGGCCATCGACTGCTACGACAAGGCCCTGGCGGCGCGGCAGGACTACGCGCTGCACCTGGACCTCGGCCAATTGCTCGATGCCCGCCGGAAGTCCGATGAGGCGATGAAGCATTTCGCCAGGGCGGCCGAGATGGCCCCAAACGTCGCCGCGGCGCAGTTGGCGCTTGGAGGGGCGCTGCTCAAGACCGGCCGATACGCCGACGCGGCCGAGAGATTCGAGCGGGCAATCGCGATCGACGACCGGCTGGCCGAGGCCCACCGCGACCTTGGCACAGCCCTTGTGAAGCTCAACCGGCCCGACCGGGCGATCACCGAGCTAGGCCGGGCCGTGGACCTCAATCCCGGCGACTTCGTCGCGCGGGAGCGCCTGGCATTCGCACTGCTTGCCGCGCGCAGGCTGCCCGAGGCGATCGAGCAATACAAGAAACTGCTGGAGGTCCAGCCCAACCTGGCCGAAGCGCACAACAACCTGGCCGTGGCCCTGGCCAAGACGGGCAAGCTGGACGACGCGATCATCCACTTCGCCGCGGCCGTGCAACTGGAGCCGACCGCCCTGCGACACTACAACCTGGCCACGCAGTTGGTGCGCCGCGGGGCCGACACCGAGGCCGTCACACACTTCCGCCATGCGCTGCGGCTCAGGCCAGACTGGCCCGCGCCCATGGCCGAGTGCGCATGGGTGCTCGCTACGGCCGACGACGACAAGCTCCGCAATGCCGATGAGGCGCTGAATCTCGCCGGGAAGGCATGCGAACTGACAGGCTGGAAGGAGCCGGACATCGTGGACGCCCTGGCCGCCGCGCAGGCCGAGGCCGGGCAGTTCGGCCAGGCGGTCATGACGGCCCAGAAGGCCCGCCTGCTGGCGATGCAGCGAGGCGACGTGGGCCAGGCCAAACGCATCGACAAGCGGCTCGACCTCTACAAGGCCGGCAAGCCCTGCCGAAGAGGGGCAAGGGAAATCAAGTAGCAGAAGGTTTCTCGC